>CAYYIJ010000044.1:0-14392 GCA_964471945.1 uncultured Chlorobiaceae bacterium | reverse complement strand
ATAAGGTAGGGGAAATTTATAGTCGATCGAAAATCGTATTGAATGTGAGTGCGCGGGAAGATTTGAACATGCGGGTATTCGAAGCGATGTGTGCGGGTGCGTTATTAGTTACTCAGCAGGTAGATGCGGGAATGGATGATCTGTTTGAGGAAAATATACATTTTGTTTACCATAGCATTCGAAACGTTCCAGATGTAATTCGGTATTATCTTAATCAAGAGGACGACCTTATAAAAATTGCAGACGCTGGACGGAAATTAGTTGTAAGTGAACATACTTATACAAAGCGGATGGAGAGACTTTTATCAATTGCCATGGAACTCAAGAACTTTGACACTATTAGAAATAAGAAATATGCGGGATATAAAATCTACGCACAGAAGAGTTTAGTTTATCGCCATCGAACGTTTCGATTAACAGATAGAGCTGACAGGTCATTAAAAAAGTCATTGAGGCATAGTATTATCTCAACGCTTTTGTACTTATTTCGGTTTTTAATTTATCGCTTGATAGAAAGAATAGAAAAAATATTCAAAAAGAATTTCTAATGGACAAAGGGATATCAGCTCTAATACCGAACTGGAATGGTAAATATCTCCTCGAGCGATATTTACCTTCAATTATGGACTCTTTGGTAACAGCAAATGTTTCTTACGAAGTTATAGTTGTAGATGATGCTAGCACCGATGATAGTGTTTCGTTCTTGAGAAAATATTATCCAGATATTCATGTAATTCAGAATGAAACTAATCAAGGATTTCCCAAAACCTGCAATACCGGGATCAAAACTGCTAAACATCAATGGATACTTCTATTAAACAATGATGTAAAACTTACTGAAGCTTATGTAAAATTATTGTATAGTAAAACAGATATCGTCAATCTGTTTTCGATAGGAGGGAGTATCTATGACATGGGAAGTGGAAAAATTATTGATGGTGGTAAAATAGGAAAATTCATAAGTGGTAATTTTAGAGTAACGTCAAATTTTTATGTTACTACAGGCAATTTCGACGATAATTATTACACTTTTTATAATCCAGCAACTTGTTGCCTGTATGCTCGGGAAAAGCTTCGTGCTTTAAATGGGTTTGATGAGTTATTCAGTCCCTTTAATTGGGAAGATACTGATATCGCATATCGGGCTTGGAAACGAGGTTGGATTTCTCTTTACGACCCGAGAGCCGCTGCATATCACAACCCAAATACCACAATTGATAAAACTTACAGAAAGGATAATATTTATATCATCTCAAGGCGAAACAAGTTTTTCTTTGGCTGGAAAAATCTGAGTGATAAATCTTTCATACTGATGAATATTCTTTCATTGGTTTTGGATATCACCCTGCGTTGGATTATTTTTGATTGGAAATATTATTCAGCATTGCGGCTTGCTTTGAAAAAACTCCCCATTGTTCTCCAGAAACGTAAACTTGAATCAACCCAACAGGTGTTAACCGATCGAGCTGTATTGAAATACATTAAATCAACCATCTCAAAATCCAATATAAATTTTATCAAAGATTAAATAAGTGTGAGAAAGAATCTTAGATTCTTACATATCTGTTCATCTCAAGCGTGGGGGGGTGGCGAAATCTCTGCCGTTAAATTGGCTAAAAGGTTTCAGGAGCGAGGCAATGAGGTGCTATTTGCGGCGAAACCTAATACCAGGATTATGCAAGAACTTCAAACATTAAAGGTCGAGACTGTTCCGCTTACTCTCAGGCGCCATTTTGATCCCATTTCTGTGTTCAAGTTAATTAATCTTCTTCATCATAGACAAATTGATATCATTCATGTACATCTTTCGCGTGATTTAGTTCATTCATACTGGGCAGTGAAGCTTGGCAGGAAGGTGCCAGTAGTTTTACAAAAACAAGTATCATCTAATGTTTCGAAGAAAGATTTTATTCACCGTCAAATATACTCACATGTTTCGAAAGTGTTTGTTCTATCAAACTTCCTGAAAAAGAACATGCTTGACACATGTCCAATATCGGAAGCCAAAGTTGTAGTGATCCCTGGCGGTGTGAAATTAGAAGATTTCATTGTATCCTCAGAAACACGTCTACTACTTCGCAGCGCATGGGGGATCTCCTCGGATGAATTAGTTTTCGGTACAGTCGGAAGAATAGACCGTGGGAAAGGTTATGAAGAATTGTTAACCGCTTTTGAACAATTGGTTCAGAAAAAAATGAAAGTCAGACTCGTTATAATTGGTGAGCCGACAATTGGTGAACCCGCATTTGCTGCGGATCTGCATATCTTGATCAAAAAACTCGGTATTGAAAAAGAAATTATTTTTACAGGTTTTCGGTCAGACATTCCTCAGATTTTATCAGCTTTTGATGTTTTTGTGCTTGCTTCGTACAACGAAGCTTTTGGTTATGTCATTGTTGAGGCATTAGTATCAAAACTTCCGGTCATCGCCACGAATACTGGCGGGGTTGCCGACATTATTCAAGATGGTGAGTGTGGTTTGTTAATACCACCGAGAGACGTTTTCTCCTTAATGAATGCGATGCAGAAACTTTATAATGATGAAAAATTGCGCAAACGATTTAGCGTAACAGGCTATAATCGTGTAAAAAATTATTTTAGTGAATCTCTAATTCTTGATCGAATCGAAGAAGAATATTATAACCTTATCTAAATTCTGGACCTTTTATCTTATATTTATTGAGATATTCATCCCATGTCATCTTTTTAAAATGATCTTCACCGAGATACTTGGCGATTGGCAGGAATCTCTCGGGTGGAACATAACCGCTTATTCGATCAATCACTTCTCCACTGGAGTCAAGGAAAATAATTGCTGGAAAACCGGATACTTTAAGCATCTGCGTAAGTTGCATTTCGGTTAATTGTTTCCCTTTATACTTTACCTTTTCGCCAGATTCTCCATTAACTTTCACGAGAATATATTGCTTCTCTAAATATGCCGCAACGGAATCGTTAGCGTACACTTCCTTATCTAATTTCTTACACCATCTGCACCAATCAGTGTAAACATCTACGATGATTTTCTTTTTAGCTTTCTTTGCTTCAGCTAATCCAGCATCATATTTTTTCCATTTTAATTCTATTTTGTTTCCGGCATAACCAATGAATGAAACAAGAAAAAGAGTGGTGAATATAAAAATAATTTTCTTCATAATGATTTCCATAAGTTTATTATTCTGGGTTATCCATCCCTTTGGGAAAAATTTATTCCTAATGAAAAAGTGTGACCTGAGTTGATTTTATATCCAAATGGAATAAATGCATAATCCAATTGGAGCCAACTATAATGAATACCGATGCCTGTGGAGAAATCCCTCGATTCAATTCCGGTCTGGTAACCTAAGCGGATTGAAAAATATTTTTGAAAATCGAACTCTGTTCCGATGTTCAAGTGTGTTTGATTTTCGGTTGTATAGTTTACGATATCCGAAGCAAGTGTTAAAATACTATTGATGTTTTCAAAAGGCAACTGATAAGCACAGCCAAATCGGACTGATGTGGGTAATTTAGTTGTTTCATTGTTTAGGGTATTCATCGCACCGAGATTGTTTATCGACAATGCGGTCATAATATTCCACGGAGTTCTATATCGAGCTCCGAAATCAAATCCATAACCGGAAGCATCATCAACAAATATTTTCTCGTAAAGGAATTTAGTAGTGACGCCAACGCTTACTGATCGGGACAGAGCATAAGAGCTTGATAGTCCGATAGAGGCATAATGTACGCTGAACGTTCCATACGCAGGTCCCGGTTTCTGGCGTAATTCAATGTTCTTGATATTTGTAGAATTGATACTCAAACCGAATGCAAAATCGTTCCATGAAGTTGTTGCCCCTATGAAGTCCGTTCCCATGTCAGGCAGCCATTTTTTATGCATCAATAAAAGCTGAATGTTTTTTGAAGTGGGAAGCATCGCGGGATTATAATGTGTCGCTGCGGGGTCGTCAGAGACGGCTGAATAAGCCTCACCCATTCCTAACGCTCTTCCTCCCACACCGAGTTGTAAGAAAATTAATCCGGTTGATTGTGCATAGATAAAGTTCATCATTATATATGATGCAAGTATTATAAAGAAGATTCTTTTCATAATATTAAAATTCCCCTGAAATTGTAATAATGTGCATTCCATGCGGAGTGAAAGATTCGAATACATATCCATAAGTTACCGATGGTGTCCATGTATCATAAGGTTTTTTAACAGTAAATCCTAATGATGGTTTTGTGTCCTTTGAGTCAGCACTAACGTTCAAATGTTCTATTCCACTTCTGACGCTGAAATATTCTAAGAAATTATATTCTATGCCCATCCGAATGATATTACTTTTTGCTGAGGAATTTTCAAACTCGGCAGATAGTGTTCCGATTTTGTCAGGATGTATATATGCAATTGCTATTCGCCTCAAGGATGGAAATTTATCTGTTGTAGTTTTTCCCCTGGTTGGATCGGAGTACATTGGTTTTGTATCCCAAATATATTTTGAGCCGAGGTCTTGGAGTACTGCTCCTACCGATATGTAATCAGTTAGTAGAATCCCCACCCCGAGGTCAAATCCAACCGTTGTTGAAGTTACTTTTTCGAAGAGTTTACTGTAATACAGCTTGATGCCAACACCGAGTGAAATTCGGTTATCAACGCGGTTAGAGAATGAGAGGAAGAATTGATTTTCGAAAGTTGAAAAAACTTCGGTGTGCATTCCGTCGCTGTTTCTTCCATCGATTTTTCGTACACCGGCATTTATTATTCCGAACGATATGCCGGCAGTTGGTTTTACTGCCTGTGTGTAATTTAGGAAATTCAAGTATCGATCAAACGATAGTATGCTGATTGTTGCCATCGCTGTTCGAGCTTCGGAGAAGGCGGATAATGCGGGATTGTAATATGGACTGATCTCACCGTTTGTTACAGCAGTGAGAGCATTGCCCATCGACATTCCGCGTGCACCGAATCCCATCCGGGCAAATGCACCCGCCATCCCGGCTGTTTGGGAATAGCAAGCTGATGCAAAAATAATAATAGCCGTGATGTACGTTAATAATAATTTCATATCATTGAATTACTAAAATTTTCCCAAAGCTTGGTTCATCATCGTTGATTCTTATCATATAAAAATAAACTCCATTTGCTACAATTCTACCTATGTCGTCTCGACCATCCCAGAGTTCATCGAATTCCATCGTCGTTGATCGTTTTGCATCCCGGATGAGTGTCCGGACACGGTTCATACCGAAATCAAATATGTCTATTGTAACGTTCTTATCAACAAATGATTGATTGCTTGATTTCGCACTGTAGTGGATCCGTACAAGTTCAAGATTGGGGGAGAATGGGTTCGGATATGCATAAGTTGTATTTGAGATACCAACTTCCTGAAATGTGCGGTAAATTTTCCATGATGAACCGAATGGATATTCGGCATTGTCGATAGTACGGGCAAATCCATCGTCAGTACCAACAAATACAGTATCACCAATGACGCCCACCGAAATAAATCGTGATGATGTAATCGCTTGATGTGATTCAGGATCGAAGATAGATACCGAGTTGTTGACTGTAAGCGCCCCACCAATTTCAGAAGCAGAATTTGATATTTTTTGGAACGTAATACCGCCATCAGGGGTGCGGTACAAACCTTCTTCTGTTGCTATGTAAGTAATTGAATCTTTAAATGCGAAATCATAAGCCCGAACACCATGAAGAAGATTTTTCCAGGTCCTGCCATCGTCTACTGTGTAGCTAACTCCAAATTCTTCATCGGGATTGGTAGCTTTCCAATTTGTTGTCCAGATGCGTTGTCTTCCCTGAAATCTCTGTTCTTTAATTGTGATCACCCAGTTCCCAAGAATTGACGATGCTCTATTTTGATGGGTAATCTTATTCCAGCTTAAACCGCCATCATTTGATTTGTTCAGACCGCCTGCTGTACCGCACCATACTGTTCCATCGTCAAGCGCCAACACTGAAAATGCTTTGAGGTTATTATTATTAACAACATCAAAAAATTTGAAAAGAGTATCTTGATGCAAGGAATCAGTTGCAGAAAAATACCACAATTCAGTCTCGGGTGTTAAATTATTCTGATAATCGAGAGGCAGTAACACTTGCTCCCACGTTTTACCATCATTTGTAGATTTTCTTAAACTGCTCGACCAGCTTGCTATCCATACAGTTCCTAATGCAATGGAAATATCATAAGTAACATTTGCAATCGGTGTTGTAACCGCAGTAACTCTGATGGAATCATTTATTCCGTATGATTTATAATGATAATTTCGACATCCTTTTTTTCCACCTGCCGTAATAATTTCAATGCACGTATCAATTGGCTGAGGAACGTGTGTCCAATTCTGACCATCATCGTGGGAGTAAGTGTAACCGCTTCCTGTCTGAAGCCTACCATCACCGACATCCGTCAAATAACCTGTGGATGCCCAAATGGCATCTTGTCGTACAGCGATAGCATAAATGCCATTATTCACGAAAGCAGGATTTGACTGATAGCTTATCCAGGATCTTCCGCCATCCGTGCTTTTTGCTAATCCTCTGCCTGTCCCGATATAAATTGTCGTGTCATAAATTGCAATGTGCGAAATGCTATTACTGGGTGGTGTTTGTCGGGTGGGATTACTTATTTGATTATCAGAAAGTGATCTCAGATACTTCGCCTGGGTATAACTCAAATTATACTGAAGACAACAGAAAGCAATAACTGTGAAGATTTGAGCTCGTTTCATTATTTAACCTTGATTGTTTGACTGACCGAGTCACTTAATGCTCCACTTTTATCGATAGCATGAAATGTAAAAGTATATGTCCCTCGCTGTGTCCAGAGTGTATCCGGCGGTGGGCATCTTGTATTGATTGAATAGGTTAACAATTGAACTTTCAAAGAAAATATTCCGTCACCTGCTATTAAATCACCGCTTCTAACATTATAGGGAGGATTCAAATCTTTTTCACCACCGTCATCTTCCATTGTAAAAGAATCGCCGCACCGTGCTAAAGTAGAATCGGGCTTTAACGAATAAAAATAAACTTTGTTTATATCATTGATTCCATCCGAGTCAAAGATATTTGCTGTAATGAGAAATGAGCTATCCTTGGATGGGATTGCTCCTACGGTTATACTCTCGGGCATAGAAATCTTTTCTATACGAGGAGGTGTATTTTTCCGTGTGATTAGCAATCCTTTCTCTTGAATGTTACTGGTTACACCGGAAGAAGTTTGAAGCAGGAATGAAAAACGGAGGTATCCTATGTCGGATCTGTTTAGGACGAATGATATTAATTTTGCAAAAGAGACCGTATCCGATTGTAACACCTTGGTCGGTATATTTGTTTTCATGAATGGTGATGAAGTATCCGGTTTGAATATTTTTAGAATTCCACCTGCTGCGGGAGATGAAGGATTGTGGTAACCTTTACCAGTAACGTTGATCGATATCTGATATTTGTTGTTGCCTAATGAATCAACGATGCCGGGTGATGGATAATCGAGATTTAGTGAATAATGACTCAATGTAACTGTAGATAAAAAAGGGGCTGAAAGATTTGGGTCAATCGTTCCACTTTTTTCATACTCGCATGAATATGAGAAAAATAATCCTAAAATTAAAAGATAATGAAATATAAGGTGTTTCATTCTGTTGTTAATATGTAAAAAATACTCCGCCTTAGCCGAATCGTAATTTATAGCTTCGACCAACTCGGTATTCAGGGTAATTGCTTGTATTTTGGTTAGAAAACAGGATGTCGGCGAATTGTTTATTTAATCTGTTCTTTTAATATAATACAAACTACTAAAAACTTAGCTGAAAATCAAGGATGAGATTGATTATATGATGATTTTCAGCATATTTCTAAACGTTTAATATGCAGAGATGTCACGAACGCAAGCTACTGAAAAAACTCCACATCCGGTATATCCCGCAATATCCCATGGTAATACGCCAACCGGAATAATTCGGTAAGCGAGTTTTTTGCTTCTTGGTCGAGATTATAATGGAAATGTATTAGTTGTTCCGATAAGCTACCCTTCGTACCTTTTTCCAAATTATCCGCACCATGTATTCCGCATTCTATCAAGAATTTCAGTTCCTCTGGAGTTAGTGCATTCTCGCGTGCAACCCAAATGCCGTGGACGAATGGTAACTCAGTGATGTCAAACCATTCATCAACGAGGTCAATTTTAAATGGCTCGTCTTTAAGCCCATGGGCACTATCGCCCGTGGCAAGATATGCATCAGCTTTTAGCATCGCTTGCTCGATTGATGTCGCAATTGGTATTAGTTGTACTTTGGTATTATACTTCTCAGCGAGAATGATAGAAGCGAGTATGATTTCAGTGGAAGAACTCGGTCCGAAAGCAAGTGTTTTAATATGGCGAGTATTCTCCTTGAAAAATAAAAGAACAGAATTACTTTCACCTGCTGATATCGCAGCAACATCGGGTACGATTCGATACATCGAATAATCTCTTGCATAGTCGATTGGAGATAAAAAAGCCCCGTCTAAATCATTTAACCGGGGCTTGATTGCAAGTTGTGAAGGAGATCCTTCGATAATGTTGAATGGAGTTTCCTTAAGAGTTTTCAACCCATAAAAAAGTGGTTGTGCGAACAAATAAGGAATTATTCCAAGGCGTTTAGCCACTATTTTAATCGCCCGATGTTTTCTGCCGAATCTGTTTTGCAGCGAGTGTGCGCAAGTAGTACATTTTAGCTCGGCGAACTCTTCCCACTTTTAATATTTCAATCTTACCGAGGCGGGGAGAGTGGAGCGGAAAAATACGTTCAACACCAACGCCGTTTGAGATTTTACGAACAGTAAATGTTGCACGTAATCCATCGCCCTGCCGACCGATCACAACACCTTGAAATTGCTGCGTGCGTTCTTTGTCGCCTTCGATAACACGAACGTGTACATTGATAGTATCACCCGCTTTAAATTGCGGTAAGTCCGATTTCATCTGGGTTGCTTCGACTAATTTTAACTTATCCATTGTTGTTTCTCCTTTATTTATGATAATAAATTTTTTCGGCGTTGTTTTGTACGCTCTGTACGCTGTTCACGCCGCCATCGTTCGATTGCTTTATGATTACCTGATAGCAGAATCGCAGGGACTTTCATCCCTCGATATTCTGCCGGTTTGGTGTATGATGGGCAATCGAGTAAATTTTCCTGAAACGAATCGGTTAACATTGATTCGCTGTCACCTAATACACCTGGGATTAATCTAATAATTGCATCCACGACAACAAGGGCTGCAAGCTCGCCGCCAGTCAGCACATAGTCACCGATGGAAATCTCTTTTGTAATCAATCTCTCGCGAACACGATTATCTATACTTTTATAATGCCCGCACACGAATATCAGATTGTTCTTCAACGATAGTTGATTAGCAAATTTTTGAGTGAAAGTCTCACCATCGGCTGCCAAATAAATTACTTCATCATATTTTCTTTTATTTTGGAGCGTATCGATACACTCGAAGATCGGTTCGGGCTTAAGAATCATACCGGCACCGCCACCGTAGGGTGTATCGTCTATAGTTTTATGTTTATCGTGTGTATATTTCCTTAAATCATGAACACAAATTGAAACCAGTTTCTTTTTTTTTGCCTGCCTGATAATACTCTCGCTCAGCGGACTTCGGAGTAATTTCGGGAATCCTGTTATTATATCAATCCTCATTAGAGCGCTATTCTTCGATTAGTCCGTCTATTAACCGAACCACAACTTTTTTCTCCTTTAGATCAACGCTTTCAATAAATTCTTTCACGCTTGGAATCATATAGAGTTTATCATTATTTTGAATTTCCCAAACATCTTGTGCTGGCATCTTCATTACGTTTTTGATAATTCCAATGTATTTTCTAGTATCTGACCATACGCTGCATCCAACGATTTCGTGAATAAAGTAACTGCCTTTTTTAGGTTGTTTACAATTTTGTTCTTTAATGAAAATGAAGGATCCTATCAATTTTTCTGCGGTTGTTCTGTCAGTTACATTTTGCAGCTTTAGCATAACAGTCGATCCTTTTATTGATACTTCCTGGATAACTGCAGAAACCACTTTCTCGGATGAAGTTCCAAGTAAAAATTGATGAATCTCAGTGAGCCGTTCTATCGAATGAGTCATCGGCTGAACTTTAAGATCCCCTCGTAAGCCGAAACACCCTACAATTTTTCCGACAGCGATGAGATCCGATATCACGATGCAGTTGCAGAAGTTGCGTCTGCTGGAGGCGTAGTTGGTGCGGTTGTTGAAACTTCAGTTGTTTTTTTTCTTTTCCGCAGCATCGCTTTCCGTCTCGCTTTCCGCTCTGATTCGCGGTTCAATTTTTCTGAATTAAGTGACTGCCATTTATCAAATTCTAACGCAATCGTTGCCTCGTCGGCACCTTTTTTCATAAGTCGCCATTTTAGCCACGACCCCTTGCGTTTTAATAAACTACTCACTGTGTCTGTTGGTTGTGCGCCGCGTTTTAGCCAGAAGAATACGCGATTCTCGTTGACTTCAATACCAATTGGATTGAGTAATGGATTGTACTGCCCAACCGCTTCGATTATTTTACCACTACGTGCGGTACGAGAATCTGCAACAACTATCTTATAAATTGGTTGCTTCTTTTTACCAACTCGTCGTAATCTTAATTTAACCAATGTTTCTACTCCTTTATTTTATATAGTTAATTTTAACCTGGCACCTTCATACCGCGAAAAATATTGGGTATTTTCCCTTTTGAAAGTGTTTTCATCATTTTTTGCATTTCTGTAAACTGTTTAAGAACTTTATTTATTTCCTGAATTGATGTCCCGCTTCCAGATGCGATCCGCCGCCGCCGTGTGCCGTTAATGATCTGCGGTTTTTGTCGTTCTTCTTTTGTCATCGATTGAATGATCGCTTCAATATGGACGAGTGCTTTATCGTTTACTTGTGCATTCATAGGTATTTTATTTGCACCCGGTATCATGCTTAATATTTGCTGAAGTGGTCCCATCTTTTTGATTTCGTGAAGCTGATCAAGAAAATCTTCAAAAGTGAATTGTGCTTTTCTAATTTTTTCTTCAAGTTTTTGAGCTTTATGCTCATCGTACTGAACTTGAGCTTTTTCAACAAGAGTTACTATGTCACCCATTCCAAGTATTCGGGTCGCTATCCGATCGGGATGAAACACTTCTAACGCATCGAGTTTTTCTCCAACACTAACAAACATTATTGGCTTGTTAACAACTGCACGTATCGAGATTGCAGCACCACCTCGAGTATCACCATCCAATTTTGTTAGGATTACGCCATCGAAATCTAATCGATCATGGAATGCTTTAGCTGTGTTAACTGCATCTTGTCCGGTCATCGAATCAACTACGAAGAGAATATTGTGAGGATTAATCCTCTGTTTAATTGTCTCAACCTCTTGCATCATTTCTGCATCAATGTGTAACCTGCCGGCAGTATCAATGATGAGAACATCGCGCGCTGCCTTGCGAGCTTTTTCTATCGATCCGACAGCTATCTCGATAGCATCTTTAGCACGTTCTGCAACAACAGGAATTTGGATTTGTTTCCCTAACATTTCCAACTGATCTATAGCGGCAGGACGATGAACATCTGCTGCGACAAGCATCGGGAAATTACCTTTACTTTTCAGATGATTTGCAAGCTTCGCACAAAAAGTAGTTTTCCCTGAACCTTGCAGGCCGGCGACCATAATGATAGTGGGAGGCAACGGTGAAAATTTAATCTCAGCATGTGCAGAACCCATAAGTTTCACCAACTCATCAAATATTATTTTGACGATGAGTTGTCCGGGTGTAACGCTCATGAGTACTTCTTGTCCAAGTGAGCGCTTTTGAACATCATCGATGAACTGCTTTACCACTTTGTAATTCACATCGGCATCGAGCAGAACCCGGCGAACCTCGCGGAGTGACTCGGCAATATTCGCTTCAGTGATCTTTCCTTGACCGCGAAGTTTTTTAAAAACGATTTCTAATTTATTGGTTAAATCTTCAAACACGGGTTTGCCCGATAGTAAAAATCTTCAAGAATGAGATGAAAAACGCCATCCTGCTCATGAATTAGAGTTAGCGGGATAGGCGTAACTATTTTAAAACGTTATAAATTTACGGAAAAAATAGGAGGGAAGCAACTTGATATTACATTTGGTTATATTGTTCCTGAACTCTTTGATCCCCGTAAAGGGCCCCAATAACAACGATGATACTCGCTATTCCATTGAAATTATCCGTTTCCGCACCTGCTAAACCGGCAACATGTGTACCATGAGCCTTTTCATCCTTTGGATTTGAATTACATTCATAATCTTTTGCCCATGCTGTGTAACAGAATTTGGGAAATGACATCACCATTATATAATAAGTTTTGCCGAGGATAAAATACGTCAGGTCCAACAATAATTTTGGTTGTATCATCAAGATCAGGGTGTTCAAGTGAAAGTGAATTACCAACAAGCGGAATCCCGCTATCAAGTATCGCCATTATTACATTTTGACTACCGAGCGTTATACTCCAAGCTTCAACTGCTTTTATATCCGCTCCCACTGTGCCACCCGATTGCCCTGTGTTTTTTAGATACCATTGCTTGCCGGCAAAATAATAATCGTTTGGCGGTGTGCCTGAATGTGGATACCCCAATGTCTTTGGAACTGCATTCTGAATTGATGGGTCATCATCAATCAGATTAATCACTTCGAGAACATTAACTGTATCATTAATCTTAATTATTGCCCAACGAAGATCGTTATCGACCATTGAGACACTCCCATGAATCAAACTTGTAATTCTGGATAAATCGGATGTAAAAGGTGAATTTTTAAATTTGACCGCAATTTCGCCAGAAAAATACTCAATTTCCATCCCTTCCCATGTCCCAGTACAAATCTGATTCTCTTGTGAATGGATTTTTTTCACTGATACTATTAAAAGTATCCAGATAAGAATAAATGATTTTGTCAGCATAAAAATAACTCCTCAAAAAAAGAAACATTATTTATTTATTGAACAATTTGTTATTTTCAATTTATAAATCCCTCCATTGTAACGCGCATAAATAAATCCACTATTTTCATCTAAAGCTTGCATTAATGTAAATTCTGAATCAAATAAAATCCAATGATTTCCACCATTGGTACTTTTATAAATTTTTCCATCATAATTTAAATATATCACACCCGCTTCTTTTGATAAAATAATTATATATATAACAGAAATTTTGTTTGGTAAACCAGAATCCTTTATCATCCAACTGATTCCTCCGTCTGTTGATTTGTAAAGTATTTGGTCAGTTACATAAAGAATATTCGAATCAAAGGGATCAACAAACACGAAAGGAAAGTAACTCAAATTATCTTGAAAAATATAATGAACAAACCAATTTGTACCACCATTTGTCGATTTAAAAAGTTTAGTATCCTCCCACGTTCTTATTGCATATAATACATTTGTGTTGTTTGGGTCAATTGCCATACCAAAACCAGTGAATAATAAACATGCAATATCGCTAGAATCTGTACCGCAATGGAGTGAATCCCTATTAAGGAGTACAACCCATGACGTTCCCCCATTTGTGGACTTGTAATATTCGCTTTTAGTAAAAGTCCAAGTACTCGCATATAAAATGTCTGTGTTGTTTGGATCAATAATATCTAAGGATGGTTCTGTTTCCCAGTCAATCCTGATACCTGAATCTGCACGAAACCATGTCTCACCCGCATTTGTTGTCTTTAAAATCCCTGGTGGACAAAAATTATTTGTACCCAATGATGTATACATAACATTTTGATTGTTCCGGTCTATTGTTAATCCTGTTGCATCTACATTGTCTAAAATTGTAAACCAACTCTTTCCCCAATCTGTAGATTTCATAATCTTACCATAAGTATTTGAACTGAAATCACACCTCTCGAGAGTATAAATGATATTTGGTAGGACAGGATCGATGACAATTGATGAAGGATAATTATCTAAAAATTTCATCCACTCCATAAACCAAAATGAACCCGGCTCATTTACCTTGATCCAATAACCTTTTCCTGTTCTGAGTGTTTCCGCCAGTATATACCCAGCTTCACTTTTGTACTCATAAAATTTAGATGATAAAATTCCTTCGGGCACCGTTGCAATTTTATTTTTTGAAACATTTTTATCTATTGAACCTATCATGTTCCACCCTTTTTGAAGAGGAACGCACTGCCAATCATCAGGTGAAGTTCCAATTATTTGAATATTTTCTGGTAAAGCAAATTTCAGCCAATATCCTTTCCCAACTTCAAGTGTATCACATGGTTTATAGCTTCCTTCATAGCTGAATGCACTTGAAATTGCACTTGGAAATAATACCTTTACTCTGCCATCAGGTACAA
>CAYYIJ010000043.1:0-19620 GCA_964471945.1 uncultured Chlorobiaceae bacterium | reverse complement strand
TTTCTTACTTATTGAATTGACAGTGCTTGAAAGTTCGACCGAATTGTTCTTTCAATTTCTTGCTCAGAATGAGAAATCGACATGAATGCCGCTTCAAATTGAGATGGTGGGAGATAAATTCCACATCCTAACATTCCTCTGAAATATGCTGCAAACTTCTTTGTATCTGATGTTTTCGCCGTATCATAGTCTATTACTTCTTGCTTCGTAAAGAAAAGCGTAAACATGGAGCCAACACGATTAATTTGATAGTTCAATCCAAGTTTTATGAGATTGTCTCGCATACCTTCTTCTAAGCTGTTAGATCGTTGTTCAAGTGTTTTATATATTGACTTTTTCTTTGAGAGAAGAGAAAGCATCTCGTACCCGGCAGCCATTGCCAACGGATTACCGGAAAGCGTTCCCGCTTGATACATTGGACCATCTGGTGCAACTAATTTCATGATTTCTTTCTTTCCACCGTATGCACCTACAGGTAGTCCACCTCCGATAATTTTTCCAAGTGTTGTCATATCAGGTTTTATATTATATAGTTCTTGTGCTCCACCGAGTGCAACACGGAAACCAGTCATCACCTCATCCATAATGAATACTATCTTTTCTCGAGAACAGATTGAACGAAGTCCTTCTAAGAATCCGGATTTAGGCGGCACACATCCCATGTTACCCACTATCGGTTCAACAATGATTGCTGAAATTTCAGATTTGTATTCTCTCACAAGGTCTTGAACCGAATTTAAATCATTGAATTTAGCATTGAGTGTGTCGGCAGCGATGGATTTTGTAACGCCGGAGCTATCTGGTCTTCCCAGCGTTGTTGCTCCTGAACCAGCTCTAATTAAAAATGAGTCGCTGTGTCCGTGGTAGCAGCCTTCGAACTTTATAATCTTGTCCTTGCCAGTATATGCTCTTGCTAATCGAATTGCACTCATAGTTGCCTCGGTACCTGAATTTACCATGCGAACCATTTCGATTGAAGGCATTATTGTTGTAATTAGTTTAGCAATTTTTACTTCGAGCTCGGTTGGTGCACCGAAACTTGTTCCATGCTTCATTGTTCGCTGGATCGCTTTCAAAATTTGTTGATGTGAATGTCCTAATATCATTGGTCCCCACGACCCGACGTAATCAATGTATCGGTTACCGTCGACGTCCCATATATAGGCACCTTTCGCTTTTTGAATGAAGCGTGGATTCATGCCGACGGATCTAAATGCTCGGACAGGAGAATTCACTCCACCGGGTATTACTTTCTTTGCACGCTCAAGTAGTTTTGTTGATTTGTTTGTTTTCATCTTTCGTTCATTTCAAAATTCAAAAAGAAAAAATTTACTTCTGTAATCTACGATCTAGAATTTGAAATCCCAAATCCTTCATCCGCCTTTGGTGGGCAAGCATCTCGCATCTCATTCATCTCAGGCGGATTCATATCATCTTATGCTCTACGTACCATTCATACGCCTCTCGAATTGCTTTTTCTATTGATGTTGGTTTATAACCAAGTTCCTTTTGTGCTTTTTCGATGGAGTACCAGTTATACAAACCAGCAGCGGCAACAAGGTCTGATGTCAATCCAAGTTTTAATCCAGTTAAATAACCAAAAAGGTCGAATCCTTTTGCCGTGAATTTCACTAACCAGTTTGGAACTTTAATTCTAGGAGCTTTTCCGCAAACCACTTTGGCAGTAAGCTCGAAAACTTCCTTGATTGTTAGATTTACCCCGCCGAGTATGTAACGCTCGCCACAGCAGCCAAGATCCACTGCCGCAATCGCTCCCTTGACAACATCGTGTACGCTCACCAAATTTATTCCACCTTCTACATACGCTGGAAATTGCCCGTGCTTGATGCCCCTAACAATAATACCGCCGTGTGCATTGATGTCTCGCGGGCCAATCACAATTGATGGATTGACAATCGTTGTATTCAACCCTTTTTCAATTCCTTTGAGCATTTCAAGCTCAGCGAGATATTTCGTGTAACGATAAGAATGTTGCGGGCCCCAATTGTATTTTGTCTTTTCATCGATAAGTTGACCATCGGTTCGGTAACCCAGTGCTGCAATTGTACTGATATGGACAAGTTTGTTTACTCTTGCTTCGATACATGCTTCTATAACATTTCGTGTACCTTCAACGTTTATCTTATATTGTTTATTTCTGTCACCCTTCCAGAATGATACTAAGGCAGCGGTATGAAATACGGTATCACAACCTTTAAATGCATTATGTAAGGAATTTGCATCGAGTATGTCTCCAACGATATGCTTTACGTTGACATCTTTGAGAGTCAACCTATTTGAATTTTTTCTGTGAAAAGCGTGAACGATGTATCCCCGCTTGATTAATTCAACAACAAGATTGGAACCAATAAATCCAGATGCCCCGGTAACAAGAACATTCTTCACGAAAGAGATTAGAGTAGTTTTACTGCGTCTTTAGCGAAGTATGTCAGAATCATATCTGCCCCAGCGCGCTTAATACTGGTAAGTACTTCCATCATTACTCTTTGTTCGTCAATCCAACCGAGTTTACCCGCAGCTTTTACCATCGAGTATTCACCACTTACGTTGTAGGCTGCAGTTGGCATACGGAACGTTTCTTTCACTCTTCGGATGATATCGAGGTATGAGAGGGCAGGTTTGATCATAACAATATCAGCACCTTCTTCAATATCGGTTTGAACCTCCCTCAATGCTTCAGCAGAATTTGCAGGGTCCATCTGATGAGATCGTCGGTCGCCGAATTTTGGTGTGCTTTCTGCCGCTTCACGAAATGGTCCGTAAAATCCTGAAGCATACTTCGCAGCATACGACATAATTGGAATATTTTGGAAATTATTGGTATCCAGGATTGTACGAATTGATTTTACACGTCCATCAAACATATCGGATGGTGCAATTATATCTGCGCCTGCTTGTGCATGTGTAAGTGATTCTCTTGCTAGTAACTCGATTGATGCATCATTTAGAATCTCATCTCCTTTAACGATACCGCAATGGCCATGTGAAGTGTATTCACAAAGACAAACGTCGGTAATCACTACAAGCTCAGGGACTTCCTTTTTGATGGCTCGTACGGCATGCTGAATAATACCATCGGGATTATACGCACCGCTTCCAACTTCATCCTTATGTTCAGGAATTCCAAAGAGGATTACAGCGGGGATGCCAAGCAATTTCACTTGGATACACTCTTTTACTAGGATATCAATCGACATTTGATATACGCCTGGCATGGATGAAACTTCTTTCTTTACCTTTTTCCCTGAGACTACAAATAGGGGATAAATAAAATCGTTTTTAGAAAGCTCAGTTTCCCGAACCATGGAGCGCAGTGGTGCAGTCATGCGCGTTCGGCGATGTCTTGTAAATGAATTTTCTATTCCGCTTAAAGCGGATTGTTTTTCTTGTTTGCTCATAATGATTCGTAAATAATTTTGTGATGCTATTAATTTACCAAACTAATTAATTTTCTACAAATTATCTCAGAATTGGTTTAGTTGCTATTTCAAATTGGACTTCGTATCTTTTCAATCGTGAAGACTAATAACCAAAAGAACAAAGACCTCTCAATGCCTGTACAATATATCAAAGGCATTGGACCAAAACGTGCAAACGTACTCACTAAACATGGTATCAAAACCGTTCGTGATCTTATTTACTACTTTCCGTATGATTATCTCGACCTTAGTAAAGTTGAAAAGATTGGTAATCTTAGTAACTTCATGAATTCTGACAAGTGGATTACTGTTATCGGAACGGTTCGTTCATTTGAATTGGTTGGTCGGCATCTACGACAGCGGCTTGTCGTTATTTTGGGTGATGAAACTGGAACGATTCAATTGGTATTCTTTCAAAGTGTTCAATATTTTAAAAAAGCTTTCACACTAGGAGAAACAATCGCTGTTTCGGGGAAGGTAACAAGCTTCAACAACCGCCCACAGATAGTTCATCCTTCTATAGATCGTATATCTGGCGCTGAAGATGATGATGATGATTTGCGAGGTTTGCATACCGGGGGCATTATACCGAAATACGGCTCATCCGCAGAGCTTAGAGATGTCAATCTGCACGTAAAAGGTTTCCGACGAATAATAAAATCTGCATTGGATAATTTTATTGATTTTTTCAAAGAATATCTACCCCAAAATATTATTGAACGGAATCAATTATTACCTATTCGACTTGCTTTAGAGTCAATCCACTATCCTGAATCATTTGAAAATCTTAGCAAAGCCCAGCAGCGTCTTAAGTTCGATGAACTTTTTATCATGCAGCTTCTCTTAGCATTACGTCGGAAGAGTATCAAATCCGAAATGCTGGGGATTTCATTCAATGTTAAAAGCACATTGGCTCGGCAGCTTGTTGACTCTCTGCCATTCAAACTAACCAACGCGCAGGTCACAGTAATTAAAGAAATTACTGTTGACATGGGATTGGAGAAGCCAATGAATCGACTCCTCCAAGGTGATGTAGGAAGTGGAAAAACAATTGTTGCACTTCTTGCTATGCTTATCGCAGTCGATAACGGTTATCAGGTAGCTTTGATGGCGCCCACCGAGATTCTTGCCGAACAGCATTATAAGACGTTGAAGAATTTTCTACAAGATCTGCCAGTGAATATTCAATTGCTCATTGGAGGACAACGTTCTAAACTCCGACGAGAGATATTGGAAGGCATCAATCGAGGATTAGCTCAGATTATCATCGGTACCCATGCACTTATTCAGGAGAATGTTAAGTTTACCAAGCTTGGTTTTATTGTTATTGACGAACAACATCGCTTTGGCGTGGCACAACGTGTAGCTCTAAGGGAAAAGGGAATCAATCTTCAGAATGGAAGTCCGAATCCAGATATTTTAGTCATGACAGCTACACCCATTCCCAGGACACTTTCCCTCACACTCTATGGCGATCTCGATGTTTCTGTTATAAATGAAATGCCATCAAATCGGAAACCAATTAAAACGATCCTGCGAACGAGTTCGCAGGTTCAGTGGGTTTATAAATTTATACGTGAACAGGTTCAAGGAGGCAGGCAAGTTTATATCGTATATCCATTGATAGACGAATCAGAAAAAATGGATCTTAAAGCAGCGACAGAAAGTTATGAAAAACTAAAAACGGAAATATTTTCCGATTTAAAGCTGGGTCTTCTTCATGGACGAATCTCTTCATATGATAAAGATGAGATCATGTCAGCATTCAAAGCAGGAGACATCAACATTCTTGTAGCAACGACAGTCATTGAAGTCGGGATCGATATCCCAAATGCATCGGTAATGATCATAGAACATGCCGAGCGGTTTGGTCTAGCACAGCTTCACCAGCTTCGTGGAAGAGTTGGGCGTGGTGCCGCTCAATCGTACTGCATCCTCATCGCACCAGATTGGATCGAAAAAATAGTCAGCAGAACTAGAACACTTCCAACAATAGATGATAACATGGTAGAGAAACAGAAAACAATTCGAAGACTACAGACGATGGTTGAAACGGTTGATGGCTTTAAAATTGCCGAAATTGACTTAGAATTGAGAGGTCCCGGGGATTTTTTCGGTACACGACAAAGTGGTTTGCCTCAACTTCAGCTCGCAAACTTAATGACTGATGGAGATATTCTTACACTTGCACGCCGAGAAGCCTTCCAGTTAGTCGAGACAGATAACCGCATTCGTTTAACCGAACATGAACAGTTAAGATCGTACTATGAAGATAGGATAAAGGAGAGTTTGACACTACTGCATGGAGGATGATTATTGATAAAAAATATTTTTTTTAAAAAAATGCATTTTCTCCTTGACAAAAAGTTTAAAATGATTATATTACAATGTGTTTGATTTTCTAATTACATATGTCGAACTATTCAAGGAGACAGCACGAGTTACTTGATACATCTTCCTGCGCAGGTTAATCCGATGCAGGTAGCGCTCGTTTATAATCAGAAGAAGGAAGACGCGACTCAACAATCCCTGACGGATGATTCGAGCGAACCTCCGAGTACGAAAAAGGAATTCTCTCCTCAAAATTCTCTTTCAGCATTTACTCAATACTCTCGCACCCAAGTTTCAGATTTGTTTGCTGAGTGGGATACGTTTGCTACAATTGATGCAGTTAGAGCAGCGCTTGCAGAACATCATGATGTAATGCTCATAGAAGCAGATGAGGAAGCATTTCTCAAACTAAAAAAAGAACCACCGGATATTGTTTTCAATATCGCTGAAGGGCTTTTGGGTGTTTCCCGTGAAGCACAGATACCAGCGATTCTCGAGATGCTGCAAATCCCTTATACCGGCTCGGATCCTCTTACTTTAGCAATCTGCTTAGATAAATCTCGTGCTAAGGAAATTCTTTCTTATTATAAAATTCCCACTCCTAATTTCACCGTCATCAATTCTTCGAAAGAAATTGAATACAATATTCTACCATTTCCATCTATCGTTAAACCGCTTCATGAAGGATCGAGTAAAGGAATTTATAATTCTTCAATTGTCAATAATAGAAAAGAACTCGAGCGAGAGGTAGGTAACATTTTTGAAAAATATAATGAGCCAGCATTGGTCGAAGAATACTTGAGCGGAAGGGAATTTACTGTTGCAATACTTGGAAATGGCACTGATTTAACGATTTTGCCGATAGTGGAAATAAAATTCAATTCACTGCCTGAGGGAGTAAATCCGATCTATTCCTTCGAAGCAAAATGGATTTGGGATCGAGCCGATTCACCTTTGGAAATATTCTCATGCCCAGCCCTAATAACTAAACATCTTCAAAATAAGATCGAAACGATTTGCAAAAAAGCATACACTGTTCTAAGATGCCGGGATTGGTGTCGGATTGATGTTCGCCTTGATGCTAAAGGAACACCGAATATAATAGAATTGAATCCACTTCCAGGGATTTTGCCGAACCCTGAAGACAATTCATGTTTTCCGAAAGCGGCAAGAGCAGCAGGCATGGAATATAATCAGTTGATCCAGAGTGTTTTATTTCTTGCTGCTGAGCGCAATGGTTTAATTCGGAAACAACATTCTTTCGAAATTAATAATTGAGAATTTTTATGAGAAAAAAACTACACGTTGGTGTTGTTTACAATGAACCGGTAACAGAATCCAGTTCTGATCGGAAGTATATTTCAGAAACAGGCATTTTACACGAAGGTAGAAAAAACCTATCAGCCAATGCAACAGTCCTCACAGATCTCTCGGAAGTTGGTGTGTTAGAAGAACGTGAAAATATTGTTCAAGCATTACAAGCAGTCGGATACAGATGCTCGATGTTCAATGTCGATCGCGATATCACTCGTTTATTAAATTATATTAAAAATGAAAAGCCGGATGTTATTTTTAACCTGTGTGAAAGTGTGGGAAATGAAGCAATTCATGAAATGCATATTGCAGGTCTTTTTGAACTTTTCGAAATTCCGTATACAGGTTCTGATCCGCTGACATTAGGAATTGCGCTGAATAAGGTGAAAGTGAAAGAACTTTTATTATATCATCAATTATTAACACCACAGTTTCAGATTATCCGAAGTCCCGTCCGAATTACACTAGATGAAAGCTTGAATTTTCCTCTGATTGTTAAGCCATCACGAGAAGATGCAAGTCTTGGCATCTCGACTGAATCTGTTGTTAATAATTTCAATGACTTGAAAAAGCGAGTTCGTTATATTATTGAACAATTTGATCAGCCAGCATTGGCAGAAGAATATATCGATGGACGAGAATTAAATGTTGCTATCATCGGAAATAGGAAACCTATTGTACTACCCATTTCTGAAATCGACATGTCTACAATGCCAAAGCAATATCATCGAATCATAACGTATAATGCAAAATGGATGAAGGAAACCGATGAATATATTCATACAAAAGGTGTATGTCCGGCAATTTTACCTACAGAAATTGAGGCAACCATTAAAAGCATGGCGTTAAAAGCGTATCGATCAATCGGATGCCGTGATTATGCTCGCGTTGATTTTCGGCTGAGCAAAGAAAACAGACCGTATTTATTAGAAATTAATCCGAATCCTGATATTTCTGATGATGCCGGTTTTGCCAGATCAGCAAGAACTTACGGTTTTACATTCGAAGAGTTGATTAATAAGATTGTTGAATTCGCATTAGAGAGAACAACCTGAACACAATTAGAAAGATACAACAATCGGATAGAAAACCGATTTTCCAAATATTAAAAGATACTTTTGTCTTTACTGATCAAGAAATAAACGTTGCATTAGAATTGATAGATTTGACGCTTAATAATCCTGATCAACGTGATTATGAAATATATTCAAGTATATCCGAAACAGGAGAAATTCTTGGCTATTATTGCATCGGATCAACACCGATGACGGATGGAACATACGATTTATACTGGATTGCTGTGAATCCTGCTTACCATCGGTATGGAATCGGAAAAGAATTGCTCCTTCATGCTGAAGAGTTAGCTGTGAAGCAAGGCGGACGATTGGTTATTGCTGAAACTTCGTCACAGCCGAAGTACGAGCCAACGAGAAATTTTTATCTTAGAAATCGATATCTGGAAATTGCTCGAATAAAAGATTATTATAAAATTGGTGACGATCTCGTCATCTACGGAAAGTATGTTTCACAATATGGAGTGTTACACTAATTTATGGAACTTTGGCAGGAAATGCTGCGGCAGAGCGTCGATAGCGCAAAAGATCTAATAGAACGTTTTGGGTTTGATGAAAGTGCAGCAAAAAAACTCAATTCGTTATTCCACATCCGCATTAACCCATACTATTTAAGTTTAATTCGATATCCCGGTGACCCAATCTGGCTACAATGTATTCCTGATATAAAAGAATTGGAAGGGAATTCCTTGCCAGAGGATCCTCTTGCAGAGGATGCAAGCAGTCCAGTTCCAAGCATTGTTCATCGGTATCCTGATCGGGTTCTGTTTCTAACAACAAGCCAGTGCTCTATGTACTGCCGCTTTTGTACGAGGAAAAGGAAGGTTGGCGATTCGAAGAAAATAAATATGAAGTATATTCAAGATGGGATCGATTACATTGCAAAACATCCTGAAGTACGCGACGTCATACTTTCAGGAGGTGACCCGTTGATGCTGACTGATTATTTGTTGGAACGTATTCTAAAAGGTTTACGCGAAATTCCACATATAGAGATTATACGGATAGGGACAAAGATGCCCTGTGTTTTGCCTCAGCGTATTACTTCAAAACTTTGCAAGATACTCAAGAAGCATCATCCAGTATATGTCAACACTCATTTCAATCATCCATGGGAATGTACCCCTGAAGCGAAGAATGCCTGTGAAATGCTTGCCGATGCTGGCATACCAATCGGTAATCAGGCGGTTTTAATGAAAGGTGTCAACGATGATTCAGATATTATGCTAGAGTTAATGCGTAAGCTTCTTGTTATGCGTGTTAAACCATACTACATGTATCAGGCAGATATTACTAAGGGAACCGATCATTTTCGTACACCCGTTAGTAAAGGATTAGAAATTCTGGATAAGCTGCGTGGTACGACTTCAGGTCTTGCAATTCCCTACTATGTTATCGATGCACCTGGAGGTGGTGGAAAAATACCTATACTGCCTCAGTATGTAATTGGCCGAGCGGGTAAGAATATTATTCTCAGGAATTATAAGTATGAGATATTTACTTATCCGGATCTTGAAGAAGAACCTGCCTACCATCATCCGCCCGTCGAAAAACCATTTCTTCGAAAGAGTGGAAAAGGGAAAAAGATCACACAGATCGCTCTGGAGGAAGTCGCCAAATAATTCTATGTTTGAAATATCGCTAACTTTGTTTAAACTCTTGTTGTGCGGCTCACTAAAAACAATCGCACATGTACACCTCGAATGCTATTGAAATAATCAAGCTCACAAAATATTTTGATAGTATTTCTGCAGTCAATGAGCTTAATCTAACTATTCATCCGGGGGAGATGTTCGGAATTGTCGGACCGGATGGTGCAGGTAAAACAACAACTTTCCGAATGTTATGCGGCATTTTAACTCCTTCATCGGGCACGGCAACAATACTTGACTGCGATCTTGTAAAGGAATCGAAAAAAATAAATAAAGAAATCGGTTACCTATCTCAGCGCTTCAGTCTTTACGGCGATTTATCGATCGATGAGAATATCGAATTCTTTGCAGAGATTAATGAAGTGTACGATTTTAAATCGAGAAGAGAGGAGTTGTTGGAATTCACTCGTCTCACTCCATTTCGAAAAAGATTAGCAGATCAATTATCAGGTGGCATGAAACAAAAGCTCGCCCTCGCCTGCACGCTTATCCATCATCCCAAGATTATCTTTCTCGATGAACCTACCACAGGTGTCGATCCGGTGTCGAGGAGAGATTTTTGGAAAATCTTGTCGAGTCTCTTGAAAATGAATATCACGATAGTAATGAGCACGCCTTATTTAGATGAAGCGGAACGGTGCAGCCGAGTTGCTTTGATGAATAAAGGGAAAGCAATGGTTGTCGATACACCGCAAAATGTAAAAAGAATGATGAAAGGTGAAGTAGTTGAAATCGTTTGCGAACATATTCGCCAGGCAGTCGGAATGTTGAAAGTCAATCCCCATGTTAAAGATGTACAGGCATTCGGTGATAGGTTGAATTTAGTTTTAGAAGATAGTAAACGCGATCTACCAAAAATTCAGGCACAACTTAGCAATGAACGAATCCAGATCCAAGAATGGCGTGTAATTAATCCATCGTTAGAAAATATTTTTATATCGTTAATGAAACAAAGCAAGATATAGTACACCTCTAAGGTGTGCTACATCTATCTCAGGTATGGAAGACGCAATCGAAGTAAATAATCTCACAAAAAGATTCGCCAAGTTTACTGCCGTTGATAATATCAGTCTTACAATCAAGACGGGTGAGATATTTGGCTTCCTCGGTCCGAATGGTGCTGGAAAATCAACTACGATAAGAATGCTATGTGGGATTCTCGAGCCGACATCGGGAACTGCAAAAGTTGGTGGATTCGATATCAACACACAAACCGAACTTGTGAAAAGAAATATCGGCTACATGTCGCAGCGGTTTTCGTTGTATGAAGACCTTACAGTCGAAGAAAATATCCGTTTCTTTGGTGGTGTGTATGGACTTACGGATATTCAAATAAAAGAACGAATGCAGTGGGTTGTCGAGATGGCTGGATTGACCAGTCGTGAAAAAAGTTTGACGAAAACATTGGCGGGAGGATGGAAGCAGCGTCTCGCACTCGGATGTGCAATCCTGCATCAGCCAAAAATAGTTTTTCTCGACGAGCCGACAAGCGGTGTCGATCCGATTTCGAGAAGAAATTTTTGGGAGTTAATCAACCAGCTTTCCGAGCAAGGAACAACGATTCTTGTTACCACCCACTATCTCGACGAAGCAGAGTATTGCAACGATATAGTTCTCATAAATGCAGGTCGTTTGATCGCTCAAGGGAGTCCAAAGGAATTGAAAACTCAGCATATCAGTCATCCTATTCTCGAAGTCGAAGTATCGGATGTTGTTGCGGCTATGGAGACTCTCAAAAATCAGCCGTGGGTTGTAGAGATTTCGCTGTTCGGAACTTACTTGCATGTGGGTGTGAGGGATGAGAACAAAGGGAAAGAAAATATTATGTCTATCATGTTAGATAACAATATATTGGTGAAGCGGATAGACAGGATCGTTCCCTCTCTCGAAGATGTTTTCCTTCACCTTTTAGAAGAAGATGCGAAAGTTAAGGCGGTATGACTTTCAAGCGAATAAAACCGATTGTCAAAAAAGAGTTTTTACAAATTCTGCGCGATAAACGTTCACTTACGGTTCTCTTGATTTTTCCGGCTCTGCTTATCTTAGTTGTCGGTTATGCACTCAACTTCGATGTCAAACATATTTCAACTGCCATATTGGATTATGATAAAAGCTCTCAGAGTCGAGATTTCATTCGACAGTTTTCGAATACTGAATATTTCGATATCAATCATTACATAGAAGACTATCGCCAAGCTGATAAATTATTGAACGAGGGTAATGCGAAAGTTGTAATCGTAATACCACCAAAATTTTCGAGAGATATACAGGCAGGACGTGATGCAAACATCCAGATTTTGGTTGACGGCTCGAACGCTAATACGGCTACAACTGCAATCGGATACGTAACTGTTCTTGTCCAAACGTACTCATCGCAAATTGTGAACAAAGTTTTGCAGCGAGTTGGGAAGGAAGCATATCAACCGATAGACTTTCGACCGAGGATATGGTACAATCCGGAATTAAGCAGTGCAAAATTTCTTATCCCCGGCTTAATCGGTTTTATTTTGATGATAAGTGCAGTTATCTCGACCTCGCTTTCCGTAGTACGTGAAAAAGAGCGCGGGACTATGGAGCAAATGATGGTGTCTTCCCTTCATACAGTAGAAATTATACTTGGAAAGACACTTACGTATCTGGTTATCTCGTTAGTAGCTGCAACGTTCGTTTTGATAGTCGGTTTTATTTTCTTTGATGTCTCTGTGAAAGGCAGTATCTTTTGGCTGTATGTTGGAATATTTATTTTTCTATTGGGTGGATTAGGACAGGGGTTATTGATTTCAACAATAACACATAATCAACAAGTCGCTTTTATGGTTGCAATACTTTCATCACTACTGCCCACATTTCTTTTATCAGGATTCGTTTTTCCAATTCGAAGTATGCCTGTAGTTTTGCAAATTATATCGAACCTTACTCCTGCAAAATTCTTTCTTGTTCTTGTCCGAAGTGTGATAGTTAAAGGTGTGGGTGTCTCCGCTTTTTGGGATCAATTAGTTTACATGTCGATCTTCACTATCATAACTGTCGGTATTAGCTCTATCAGATTGTTAAAGAAAGCAAATTAGGATGAGAACGATTTATCATATAATCGTAAAGGAGTTCATTCAGATACGAAGAGACAAACGGATGCTTGCCCTTTCCATCATGGCACCGGTGATTCAATTGCTTCTCCTTGGTTATGCAGCCACAACCGATGTAAGAGATATTCCCATGCTTGTTTATGATCAAGACAGAACAAGCACCAGTAGAGAATTCGTAAATCAATTCATCAACTCAGGATATTTCGTCATACAACGTGAAGTAAACTCCTCGAACGAAATCGATCGCTATATCGAACATGGTGACGTATGGATGGCATTGATTATCCCTTATGATTTCACAAAAAATCTTCAATCGAATCGCCAAACAAGCGTACAATTGCTTGCCGATGGCAGTGATGCAAACTCTGCGAACATCAGTATCGGATATGCTTCCCAAATCATAGGGAGATATTCTCAAAACATTATTGCTGAAAAGATGACTAAGAGTGTGACGGGTTTAAAGATAAGTCGTGTACAGCCAGAAGTACGTGTTTGGTACAATCCCGAATTGAAAAGCCGCAACTTCATGGTGCCGGGTGTGCTCGCTATGGTGCTCTTAATAGTCACGATGACACTTACATCACTTGCAATTGTAAAAGAAAAAGAAGGTGGAACGTTCGAGCAGCTAATTGTAACCCCGATTCAGCCGTACCAGCTGATACTCGGCAAGTTACTGCCATTCGTTATCATCGGTGCGATAGATGTTGCACTTGTTATCGTAGTTGCGAACGGATGGTTTGGTGTACCGCTTCGTGGAAGCGTTTTGCTGCTTTTTGGGTTGAGCGGATTGTTTGTTTTGACAACACTCGGACTTGGACTTTTTGTCTCGACCGTATCTAAAACCCAACAGCAAGCGATGATGACAGCACAGTTTTTCTTCTTCATGCCGTTCATTTTCTTTTCAGGATTTACTTTCCCGATTGAAAATATGCCGGAGGTTATTCAACATATCACGTATGCAATTCCGCTAAGATATTATATCGTAATCGTGCGTGGGATTTTTCTGAAGGGTGTTGGAATAGCTGAGTTGTGGCATCAAGCCGCAGCGTTATTATTATTCGGCATCGTTATTTTGACGCTGAGTGTTTTGAGGTTTAGGAAGAGATTGGGATGAAATTGGGATATGGACATAGATTATATTTTTCTTTACTCGGATGATTTGTTATATTAATCGAGATTAACTATTCAATATTAGCGAGAGATTATGAAACAGATTAAAATTGTTATTGAACGCCATCCGGATGGTTATGTGGGTTATCCTTTGGGATTTACAAGAGGTGCCATCGTAGGTCAAGGGGAAACTTATGCTGAAGCATTAAAAGATACCGAGGGAGCCATAAAGTTTTTTATTAGACATTACGGTAAGAAAAAATTTTTTGAGCATTTAGAGGGTGGTATCCCAACACTCGAAGCATACATCGCCGAGACAAGTGTTTCAAAACTTAGGATTTAGTGTTGTGCGAAAGGGGAATCATATAATCATGGAACGGGAGAATAGGGATGGTACAATTACACCCTTAGTTTTGCCAAATCATCGCATAATTAAAAGCAGTACTTTGAGGTCAATCCTCACACAATCTGGTATTGAGCGGGATGATTTCCTAAGGGCGTATTTTAAATAACAAATGCCCATGCCGGGAGTGAGCTCAGCTCACGACCTATCGAGTTAAAACAATTAGAAGCAAACGATTTTGAATTAACTATTCTTCTTTATACTTTACACAATAAATTTTGCATTAAACAGACTTAACACAACAATATTTAACATATAACCATTAACGAATAACTATTAACTAAATAACGCGTAGCTTCGGCTGCTGTCTTCGTACGAAACTGGCACTTTCATTATCCAGAAGAACAGTCGCTTTAGACTGCGCCCCAAACGGGGCGTGGTTTGAAAGCGCTTCTTTTGGAGGTACGCCAGTACCTGTACGAAGGGCGTGAGTAGAACACGCCCTTTGTTTTTTCTGGTACCGATACCTTCCAACGATTCAGCCGATTTTATTGCGTCTGTCATTCCCGCACGTTTCAAGCGGGAATCCAGTGTATAGCTTGGTTCTGGATTCCCGATAAGAACATTCGGGAATGACAGATGAAAAGACACACCGAAGCTCTGCAACCGAACAGAGCTTATGCCTAAAAAATACAACCCAAATAAACAAGGTGTGTTGAGTGAAGCTGTCTCACCACCGAAAACACCGACAATAGATGCTTTTGAAAAACTACCTGAACAAACAATAACAGGTCCACTTAAAGGCGAATTCATCCCTCCACCCGAAGTTGCGGATACGGATGAAAGAGTTGATGCACTTCCTGAGCAGGAAGATTTCTGGAGGCCGCCTGTTCGTTTTGGAAGCGTTCCTGTAGAAAAAGAACCGCTCGGTTGGGACCGACGTAGAGGTTTTAGAAAATTATTTCCTCTTGTTTCTCTTCCGACGCAGGTTGTTGAGCGTGTTTCGTTTGGTCATCCTCAACTCGTGCCAAACCGGCTTTTCTGGGGAGACAATCTTCACGTGATGCGACAGTTACCATCAGAAAGTATTGACCTTATTTACATTGACCCGCCGTTCTTCTCAGGCAGACAGTACAACGTTATCTTTGGCGACCAAAACGAGTTGCGTTCCTTCTCAGACATTTGGGAGGGCGGTATGCCAGGCTACCTCATATGGCTCAACGCTCGACTTTATGAGATGAAACGTTTGGTTAAAAAAAGCGGAAGCATTGTAGTTCACTGTGATTGGCATGCAAGCCATTATATTAAAATGGAGTTAGACAAACTTTTCGGCTACGGTGGCGAAAATAATAAAGCTGGTTTCAGGAATGAAATAATTTGGTGTTATTCAATAGGAGGCAAATCAAAAAGAACCTTTGCTAGGAAACATGACGTCTTGTTGTGGTATTCAAAATCCACAGAATACAGATTCAATGGAGACGATCCTCTAGTTAGAGTCCCCAAAAAACCCGATTCACATATGCGTGTATATGTTGACGAACACGGAGTTGAATGGCAAGAGAAGACGGACAAGAAAAGTAGAAAAGTCTATCGATATCCCTTAGATAAAATTCCCGAGGATTACTGGCTAGATATTGAGCAACTAAACAGAGAAGATTCTGAAAGAATAGGATATCCCACACAAAAACCTGAAAGATTATTAAGTAGAGTCATTTCAGGCCTAACGGAGATAGAAGATACTGTCGCTGATTTCTTCTCTGGAGGTGGTACTGCCCCGGTGGTTGCCCAGCGCCTCAAACGAAATTGGATTGCTTGCGATCAATCTCGTATTGCTGTTGCTATTACTGCAGACCGTATAAGTCAACTTGTTGAACAAGAGGTTGGCTCTCTGTTTGAAGTTCCAGACTTTACAGTAGAACATTGGGGCATCTACGAAGCTGAACGTTTGTCAAAAATGCGCTCAGATCAGTTTCGAGCGTTTGTTGTTCGTGCGTTTGGTGCTGTACCAGATAACGTGAGTCCTCACATTCACGGATACAAAGGAGCTATTCCAATCTGGGTTGGTGAGCCGAGTCAGCGTACTTCTGTCTCCGCAAAAGATGTCGAAGACTTTGCCAATGCAGTCAGAAAAACTATTCGTTACCAGCAAGACAATCTGCGTGATGGGACAATGCTCGCTTGGGCTTTCCGACCTGATGCTATCAAAGCCGCAGAACATTTGAGAGAAATGGAACAAACAGACTTAAACTTTATTCGGTTAGAACAAATCAGAATTGACTCACCACCGTTTCGAGAACATATCGTAGCGCTCTCAACTGAACATGCAGACTATGCAAACTTCCTAACGTTCGTTCAGCCGCCGAAAGTTGAAGTCGGCTGGAAACAGATTTCAACCCGCAACTACAAGTTCGATGTCTCGGAAACTGCTGTCCTCAATGTCGGCGCAAAGATTATCAACGTGCAATGGGACTTCAATTATGACAAACGATTTAGTAGTACACCCGGATATTCTTTTATCAGAGGAAGCAATAAGGAACCTCTTCTCATAGTGCAATATGAATTTCCACGGACAGGAAAGTTTCGCATTTCTTGCAAAGTTCAGGACGATATGGGCGGTGAAGGTCTCTGGACAGGAGAAATCGAGGTAAGCTAATTTATGTTCAATCAATTTGCTCGATACGAACAAGCATTTGCCGATTGGCGGCGAGATGGTTATCCCGGTCTCAAGCCAGAATCATACAAGTATATTGATTTCCTGAGTGATCCGGAGAATGATCAAAATCCCCGGCAAGGGACACTTTGGCTGCATCAGTGGGAAGCGTTTCTGCGTGTTGTATATTCTTATGAGATACTCGGCAAAAATGAAATTGGAGCTAACGGACTATTACTCAACATCGTTACAGGTGGAGGTAAAACCGCAGCTATCGCCGCATTGATTGCTTGGCTGAGAGTAGCACACGCAATTCAGAAGTTTGTATTACTCTGCCCAAATCTCATTGTTCGTGACCGGCTTGAAGACGATTTTGAGGGAGGAAAAGTATTTAAAGACCGTGATTTACTTCCACCATGGTCAAATCTGCGTCCACAAGATTTTCCGCTCACGACTCTAGGTTCTGGAAAAGACGGCGGTTGGGCAAGTTTGCTGAGCGCAGATGTCATTCTTGGAAACATTCATCAGTTTTATCAGAGCAACAAAAGCGGTCAAAGTAATTTATCCGCTTTGATGAACGGACCCGACTTTGTTCTCTTTAACGATGAAGCTCATAATTCTCCAGCAGAGGAATACTATGCCACACTTCAAAGAATGTATGGAAAAATTGTCTTAAGAGTTGATACAACTGCCACGCCTGATCGAGCAGATCTACAAACACCCGACAGTGATATGATTTATGAGTACAGCGTAAACGATGCACTTGCTGATAGTATCATAAAAACTCCAGTAGTTTATCAGCCGGATATCAAAACTGTCCAGCTTACTTACACTGATGCAAAGACAGGCAACAGAAAAAGTGTAGAAGAAATCGACTGGGCTGAAGTCGATCGCTTAGGCCTTAGTGCAACACAATGGGTAACCGACGATGAACCGATGCGTCAGCAAATGGCAATTGCGTTGAGGCGTCTTGAAGAACAGGAACGCCGGGCGAAAAATCGGTACCAACCAATTCTCTTTGTTATTGCTGTTTGTAAAGCTGATGCGGTAAAAGCAGCGAACACACTCAACAAATTTTTTAAAGTAAAAACACTTCTGGTCACAGAAGATAGTGACGAAGCTGACCGTCAGAAAGCAAGAGAACTTGGCAAGGAAGCGAAAGGCACAAATCCTTACAAAGCAGTTGTGAGTGTGTTGATGCTTCGAGAAGGTTGGGACGTTCCAGAAGTTGGTGTGATTCTCCTTCTCAGAAAATTCTCGAGTAAAGTTTATGGACAGCAGGTAATCGGACGAGGATTACGCAGGGTTCGCAAGAAAGGAGTCGATTCATCAGAGCCACAAATTTGCGCTGCTGTTGACCATCCGAAGCTTGAGCATCATTGGCTATGGGAACTCTTTGGTAGTAAGATACGTCAAAATGTTCTTATTGATCAAACGTTTGATGAAACAGAAGACTTACCCCCACCTCCACCGAAGCAAGAGTTAGTCAATCCTGAAAATATTGTCGAACTTCCTGAAAAAGATCCATCCGTTGTGGATGAAGGACAATTCGAGCTCGGACACATTGACGCTCCGCCTAAACCGTTGAAAGAATGGCAAAAAATTCTTGATGGTTTTCAATACGATACAACCGCAATCGAAATAACAAAAGTTGAAATTACCAGCGTTATTGGTAAAGAACTTGCAGGGCAAAGGTGGAAAACATTGCACAGTGCACCGGAGTTACCAGATGGTATAGAGAAAACTACAACGGAAATTTCAGACGAAACTATGCGTGAAGCAATCAAAGAATACGTTGTGCAAATGGCTGAAGAACTTACTGTGGAAGCGGGCTATGCAGCAACATTCAAGAGTCAAGTGTATAGTATTTTAATCAAACATATACGTGATAAATTTCTAGAAAGGGACTCGCTTGGTCTTGCTGAACGAAACGCTCTTTTTTTTGCGTGGAAAATGCTTCCGTCTGTTCGCAAACACATTCAAGATGTTCCGGGTTTAATTGGAGGGATAATCGAATATGGCAATTAGCAAACACGGACAATTCGATAAGCCAAAGAAAAGTCCATATAACTATGAACGCTATCAAAGCGACATGGAACGGCGAATGATGGAACGCTTGGAAGCCGATCCAATAGTTCGACGTTGGATGAAGCGACACGGTATCTCAATTCCTTGGATAGATGGACAAAAGCATCAACGACGTTACGTTCCCGATTTTATCGTTGAGTACACAGACGGTCGCAAAGCACTCATCGAAGTAAAAGACCCAAGCCGAATCGACTCTGATGACGTGAAAAGAAAACGTAAGGCAGCAGAGATGTGGTGCAAGCAGAGAAGAATGGAGTATATTATAGCAACTGTTTGAGGAAAGTAAATAAATAAAGAGGAAATCCCCCAAAACGTGGTTGTCATTTCGAATCCCGTCGAAGACGGGTGAGAAATCTTTCCCTTGAACGAAGTAAAATTTCTCAGTCTTCCGCTCTACAAGCTGAATCCTCTGAAATGACAATGGGGATATGGAGAGCACAAGTAAGTTGCACAGAGCTTACATGTATTTGTCACTGGTTTGAGTATTCAGTATATTATTTCGAAAGGAAAAAGACGATGACTGACATTCCACGAAA
>CAYYIJ010000042.1:0-19922 GCA_964471945.1 uncultured Chlorobiaceae bacterium | reverse complement strand
GATCCGCTTTTGGGTATGTAGGGTAGGGCTTCTTAGAGTATTGCAGTCCCGGAAATGTCAAAATGAGCCCATTTTTACTCATTGAGACACCTGAAAAATTGTTATAAATAACAAAAAAGGTCACGCTGAGCTTGGGGTTGACCAAAAAGTAAGGAAAGGAGTCTTTCCGAACTCCCGCCTGCTGCGGGCAGGTGTTTCGGAATCTAAACCATGCAAAATTACGCGCTTTGCATAGATGCTGAAATAAATTCAGCATGACTCTTGACTTTTTAGTCAGCCCCTTGTGGAAGCGTGAATTTGAGCAGGAATGTCATGGTTCGACAAGCTCACCATGACTATTACTTCATTTTTCAGATGTCTCTCATTATCTTTTGGAATAAATATTTCATGACGTCTTTAAAGGTTCCTATAAGCCGTTCTCGATTGTCACGGATGAAATTAACAACAACTGCGGGAAGCTGTGAACGATGTTTTGCATCCCAGCGTATGAAAATAACACCGCTTGTTTTTTGAGCCCCAGCGAAGATTAATTCACCGAAATCCTTCCGTGCTGTTAAAAGTAATCTCTTCCATAGCGATAACGTCTGCAGCGTACATTAAGGCGTCTTGTATGTCCTCGGATGTTAGACGCGGGTAACCATCCAATAAATCCGCTGTAGTTGCACCTTCAGCAATTTTCCTAAGGATTAACTCTACTGGGATTCTTGTCCCACTAATGACAGGTTTTCCGAGCATGATTTCAGGACTTCTCGTTATACGTGAATGATTCATAATTCTAATATTATCTTGTAACTGTAATTTTGATGAAATATAATCAAAGAGTCGTAAGAAAAAAACAAAATCGGTTTACAACTTCCAATTCTTCAAAAACTCAATCAGCAATCTTACTCCTTCACCCGATCCACCTTTGGGTGTATATGGTTTTGCTTCTTCAAGAATTGCGGTGCCTGCGATATCGAGGTGAACCCATTTGAATTTACTATCTTTTGGTATGAACTTTTTCAAAAACCACGCAGCAGTGATTGCACCAGCCCACTTACCACCGACATTTTTAACATCTGCAACATCACTCTTGATTTGTTTTTCGTATTCATCGAACAATGGCAATTGCCAAACACGCTCGAATGTTTTTTCTCCAGCAGTTTTAATTTTTGCCATGAGTTCATCATCATTGCCAAACATACCTGTTGCATGTTGTCCGAGTGCAACTACACATGCACCTGTAAGCGTCGCGAGGTCGATAACAGCTTTGGGTTTATAATTAGCTGCATAAGCGATTACATCTGCAAGTATAAGTCGTCCTTCTGCGTCTGTGTTGTCAACTTCAGAAGTTTTTCCACCGTAATGTTTAATAATGTCTCCGGGTTTCATTGCAGAGCCGCTTGGTAAGTTTTCGGTTGCTGGTATCAATCCAACAAGATGAATCGGTAATTTCAATCGAGTTGCTGCTTCCATTGTTCCTATTACTGCCGCTGCACCTGCCATATCCATTTTCATCTCCGACATACCACTCGATGGTTTAATCGAGATTCCTCCACTATCGAATGTGATACCTTTTCCAATCAAGACAATTGTATCGAGATTTTTATGGTTTGTGTTATATTCAAGAATTATGAATCGAGGTTCTCTTGTACTTCCAGAATTGACAGCAAGCAATCCACCGAAACCTTCTTTCTCGATTTTCTTTTTATCCCAGATTGTTGCTTTGTATCCAAACTTATCGGCAGAGTGTTTTGCAGCTTGTGCCAACGACTCAGGATAAATTTCATTACTCGGTGCGTTAGATAATTCTCTCGCGAGATATGTTGCCTCGCAAATTACCTTTACTTCTTGAAGCTCTTTTTTAATCCCCTTTATGTTTATTTCGTCCGAATCAAAGATGCTGATTTCTTGTATCTTAAATTTGTCATCCTTCTTTTCTGTTAGATATTTATCGAACTTGTAAAGAGAAAGGTAAGCTCCTTCTGCAATAGCATGTGCAACTTCACTTGTATTTGAAAGCAGCTTATCTTTAACCTCGCTTATGTTCGGTAAGCCAAATGCAAGATGTTTCACTTTTGATTTCTGTGCATGTTTAGCAACCGATGAAGCTGTACGGCGGCATTGTTCTAACGAAAGATTTTTTATCTCACCGACTCCTGCGAGGTATAATCTAGGCGTCTTTAGTTTTCGCTCTGTCAGAATAGAAATGATTTCGTCTTTCTTCCCTTTAAAATTTTCCAGTTCTACTATAGTATCAATTCTTTTCCCAAATAATTTTCTAAGCTTATTAATCTCTTGTTGGAAAAGCTTTTTATTTTCTGGGATGAAAACCGCAACAGCGTTTGCTTTCATCTGCATAAGTGTAGATTTATAAGTTGTTAGTTTCATCTTATTTTATCCTATTTTTGTTTCATGTTTTAGGTTTCAAGTTTCAAGTAATCTGGTCTTAGTTCCTTGTTCTTCGATTATGTATCTTTCTTCTTGATTATAGCTTTTACTTCCAATTATTAAATGACATTAACATATCGCTCCTAAAGGAGCTTGAATATTTTTCTTGACAGTTCTACAAACATGGGGCTGACTAATAAGAACAGATTGTCATGTTGAGCGAAGCGAAACATCTCAAATAACAATGAATTGAGACCCTTCACTTCCTGCCCGCCATCCCCATGGCCGACTTTGGCAGGCGGGCGTTCAGGGTGACAAATTGGGATTTTTTAATCAACCACTTATTTTTGTATATGAGGCATAAAAGCATCTGACTCATAATATTCCATTTCTCATCTACTTATATATTCATTTACTCAAATACTTATTAACTTTCTCAATCACCTTCGGAATAATATCATCCAATTTAATATCGAACAATCTCGCACCTGCGGCATTCATATGTCCGTTTCCTCCGAATTCTTTAGCGAGTTCATTTATTGGAATGTTTCCCTTCGAGCGGAAACTAATCTTCACACCGTTATGCAATTCATTAAACAATATTCCAATAATAACACCCTGAATACTCATTGGATAAATGGTAAAGTTGTCCGTCTCCACTTCTGTTGTTTTTGTATCGTTGAACATTTTTTGTGTGCAAAACATATACGCTACTTTGCCGTCGTGAACAGTTTTAAGCGTATCAAGTGATTCGCCGAGAAGTCGCATCCTGCCGCAAGTCCAGTTTTCATAGACGTTTACAAAAATCTCGGTCGGATCAGCTCCGCACTCGATCAAGTGGGCAGTAACCCGATGAGTTTCCGAATCGGTTCGCGGATAGCGGAATGAGCCAGTATCTGTCATGATTGCAGTGTACAAAGCAGTTGCTATTTCTTTATCAATCTGCACATCCTTCATCTCAGTGAAAAGTTTATACATAATTTCACCTGTTGAAGTAGCATCATCATCGATCAAATAGAAATCACCGAAGGGATGCGGCTCAAGATGATGGTCGATTACGATTTTTATTGCCTTACTTTGTTTAACGAAAGGTTCAAGACTCCGCACCCTATCTGGTTGGTTGGTATCTAAAATAAAAATGACATCAGCATTCAAGATATAATCGCGGTGCTGTTCGGGAATGAAATGGATAATTTTATTCTTTTGATCCATCCATTGATAATTATCGGGCGTTACATTGTGATTTATTATTGTCGCATTCTTACCTAATTGTTGAAGAACTCTTGCAAGTGCAAGCTCGCACCCGATAGCATCACCATCTGGATTTACGTGGGTGGTCAGAAGGAAATTATTGTGCTGCTCTATGATGGTTTTGATTTGATTTATTGTAGTTATCATAATAACATACAAATATAAAGAAAAAAGAGGAGAAAAGCTTCTAAGGAAATTAGATAATATTGGATAGCAAAATCACGAACTTAAGTTCGATCTACATTATAAATTCTAATTTATCAGCCAGGTCTCGCCATGATTTAGCAGTTTTTCCAAATCACCTTCACCTTGTTTTTGGATTGAATCTATAATCTGTTGAGTAACAACATCTTCGTATCGAGGTCGTTCAACGGCGTAAACAACCCCTACCGGTCTTGGTAAATCTTGGAAGTTTGACATTCGTGCGAGAATGAATGACAGCATCGTATCTTTTTCATTATGAATAATTAAGTCACTTGCGGAATATTTTCCATCCTTCAGCGAGACAACCACAGGGGTAAAACCATCTAACTTGATTCCTTTATCTTTTCCTTTCCCAAAGATCATCGGTTTGTCATGTTCAAGGAATACGACATGCTCATCCTTTGTTTCTTTATCTGTAAAGAGATCAAATGCACCATCGTTGAAGACGTTACAATTCTGGTAAACTTCTATGAAAGCTGTTCCTTTATGTTCAGCAGCTCTGCGAATAACTTGCTGTAGAAGTTTTGGGTCACGGTCGAGCCCACGTGCCACGAACGATGCTTCGGCACCAAGAGCTAACAACAAAGGATTAAATGGATGGTCGGGTACACCCTGTGGACTTGATTTTGTAATCTTGCCGAATTCTGATGTCGGCGAATATTGTCCCTTTGTCAATCCGTAAATTTGATTGTTGAATAAGAGAACCTTTACATCAATATTGCGTCGGCAGATATGAATGAAATGATTTCCACCGATGCTTAAGCCATCTCCATCGCCGGTTGCTACCCAGACCGATAAATCGGGACGAGCAACTTTCAAACCACTTGCGATAGCAGCAGCACGACCATGAATGCCATGGAATCCATAAGTATCCATATAATATGGGAATCTACTCGAGCAACCTATACCTGATATAAAAACAATGTTATGTTTAGGAATGTTCAACTCTGGCAATACGCGCTGAACTTGAGCCAGTATCGAATAATCACCGCAACCCGGACACCATCGAACATCTTGATCAGATTGAAAGTCCTTTGCACTATATTTTTGAACCGGTATCTTCGGCGAGCTTTTTAAGATGTCATCAATCTGCTTTATCATCGTGGTTCTCCATTCAATATTTCATCAATCTTATTTTCGATTTCAATTGCTCGGAATGGTAAACCTTGAACTTTATTTAATTGTACTACAGGAATTAAGTATTTTGCTTTTAGAAGATGAGCAAGATGACCAAGATTTAGCTCCGGTACAAGAATATTTTTGAAGTTCTTAAGAATCTCACCGACGTTTTTCTGAAATGGATTGATATACTTAAGATGTAGATGAGAGACGGATTTACCCTCTTTACGTTTCGCTTCAACTGCAGTTCGAATAGCACCAAAGGTACCGCCCCACCCAACTACGAGTAAATCTCCTCTTTCGTTACCATCCACTTTAGCGAATGGAATATCATCAGCTATTCGATCAACTTTCTGTTGACGCAACTTGACCATGAATTCGTGATTCTCTGCATCGTAACTTACATTACCTGTAATGTGTTCTTTTTCTAAACCGCCGATACGATGTTCTAACCCGGGAGTACCTGGAATCGCCCAAGGACGAGCAAGAGTTTTGTCATCGCGCATGTATGGTTGAAAATTCTCTTTGTTAGTTCTAAACTTTACTGAAATCTCAGGCAATGTATCAACTTTTGGAATCAACCATGGCTCGGCACCATTAGCGATGTAACCATCGGTTAATAAAATCACTGGCGTCATGAATTTTGTAGCAATTCTAACAGCTTCGTATGCTGAATCGAAACATCCTGCCGGGGTACAAGCTGCGATTACTGGAATTGGTGCTTCACTGTTCCTTCCATGAACAGCTTGGAATAGATCCGCTTGCTCAGTTTTCGTCGGTAAGCCAGTGCTTGGGCCACCTCGTTGAACATCAACGATCACTAATGGAAGTTCTAACATAACTGCAAGTCCCATAGCTTCAGTTTTCAAAGCCATACCAGGACCGCTCGTTGTTGTAACACCTATCGCTCCACCGTAAGATGCGCCGATTGCTGATGAAATTCCAGCAATTTCATCTTCTGCTTGAAAAGTTTTGACACGGAAATCCTTGTGATGTGATAATTCATGCAATATTTCACTCGCTGGTGTAATTGGGTAACTTCCTAAAAATAAATCTAAACCAGATTTGACAGATGCTGCAAGAAGCCCCCAAGCCGTAGCTTCGTTTCCAGTTATACTTCTGTACTTGCCTGATTGTAAATCTGCAGGAGCGACCTCGTATCGTGCATGAAATATTTCTGTTGTTTCACCATAAGCATATCCAGCTTTTAAGACTCGTATATTTGCATCAACAATTTCGGGTGTCTTCTTGAATTTCTCTTGTATCCATTTTAAAGTTGATTCCATCGGGCGCGAGTACATCCAATACATCATCCCGAGTGCAAAGAAGTTCTTGCTTCGCTCCGTAATTTTAATTGGAAGTCCTAAATCCTGTATTGCGTTCGATGTAAGTTTGGTGATATTAACAGCATGAAGCTGGAATTTTTCAAGTGAAGCATCCTCTAAAGGATTTTTTTCATAGCCAGCCAACTTGAGATTTTTTTCATTGAAGCCATCCACGTTAGCTATGATGATTCCTCCATCTCTCAAACTTCTAAGGTTGACTTTAAGTGCAGCCGGATTCATTGCAACAAGAACATCGCATGTGTCACCGGGTGTAGAAATTTCTTTTGAGCCAAAATGAATCTGGAAACCGCTCACTCCATAGACAGTCCCTGCGGGAGCGCGAATCTCTGCAGGATAATCAGGAAGTGTACTTAGATCGTTACCGAGTATGGCAGTTGTTGTTGTGAATTGAGAACCGGTAAGCTGCATTCCATCTCCGGAATCACCGGCAAATCGGATTGTTACCTCGTCTAATTTTGTTAAGTCTTTCTTTGCCATTTACCCAAGCTCATTTAAGAATGGAAACCATTTTGCAAAATAACCAGAAAGTATTGTTAAAGAGTTTGTAAATATTAGAACACCAACTAACACCAATAAAATTCCCCCAACTACTTCAACTTTGTGAAGGTGCCGCTTGAATTTGTTAAACACATTGAAGAATATTGTTATACTAAGTCCCGTTACTAAAAATGGTATTCCTAACCCTAATGAATAAAAAGTCAGAAGAACCATCCCCTGTCCGACTGTTTCTTGTTGACTTGCGATAGCGAGTATTGCGGCTAATATCGGTCCGATGCAAGGTGTCCATCCGAAAGCAAAAGCCAAACCGACTATGAATGCACCGAATAAGCTAAGTTTCTTTCCTTCAGTATGAAATCTTTTTTCGTAGTTCAGAAAAGGAATTTTAAACACACCGATCATGTGCAATCCAAAAATGACTATTATTACACCAGCAATTTTACTGATGATATTGATTTGTTCATGAAGGAATTGACCGATCACCGTGGCTGAAGCACCGAGAGCGATAAACACAATAGAGAATCCGAAAATAAAGAAAAGTGCATTAAGCAGGATTTTCTTCCTGATAGATGCACGGTTATCGGTCCTTTGCATTTCATCGAATGAAACTCCGGAAATGAAAGATAAATACCCTGGAACAATGGGCAATACACACGGTGAAATAAATGAAAGCAATCCAAAAACAAAGGCGGTAATTACAGTAACGTTTTCCACATCAATCTCTATAATTTAAATTAAATAAAAACTGCATCTAAATAATTAGATGCAGTAATTTAACAAAAAGATTTTGCACTCCAAATTATCTAACACAGTGCGAGTTTATTCTCTGACAACCCAAACCTTGACCTTACCGGTAACTTCGGTATGGAGCTTGATATTGATAGTATAAATACCGAGTGCTTTAATCGGCTCATCGAGCTCGATAATTCGTTTATCTATCGTGATACCTTTTTCTTGCAATGCATCGGCAATCATCTGAGAAGTAACCGAACCGAAAAGTTTTTCATCTTCACCGACTTTGACTTTTAATGTGACTGAGACTTTGTCTAATTGTGTCTCCACTTTTTTTGCGTTATGTAACTCTCGAGTTTGTTTATCAGTGTGTTGTTTCTTTTCTTCCTCCAACGCTTGTAGATTACTTTTAGTCGCTTCGAAGGCTATTTTTTTAGGGATCAGATAATTGCGAGCATATCCAGTTTTAACTTCGAGGATATCTCCTATGTTACCGAGCTTTTCATGGTTTTGCCGAAGTATGATTTTCATATTAGTCCTTTATTTGATCCTTATCTTATAGTTTCAGATACGTGGGGTATTAGGGCAAGATGCCGTGCGCGCTTAATCGCTTGGACCAATTGCCGTTGATGCTTGGCACAAGTACCCGTGATTCGTTTTGGTATAATTTTTCCCTGTTCGGAAATAAATTTTAATAAGCGTTTTTCATCTTTATAATCAATATAGATTTCTTTTGTTTCGCAAAAACGGCAAGGTCGCCGTTTCTTGATTTGTTGGTCTTGTTTTACCATTTAGTTTATCCTTGTGTTCCTTGTGTTGGTTGTTCTCTAATAAGTTGTGATTCTTCACTCGATAAAAATTTATCAAAAGAATCATCCTCTACTGTACATATTTCTTCGTCGTGTTGAGAAGATGAACTGTTTGTTTCATAAGTATCGGTTGTAATTGATTTTTTGTTCAGAAATTGGATGCGCCGTGCTTTAATCTCAACGATATTACGATTTCCGCCGTCATCATTTTTAAAAAGGTGGCTTTGAAGTTCCCCATCGACAAGTACTGCGCTACCTTTTTTTAACCTATGTAGACAGCTTTCTGCAAGTTTATTCCAGGCTACTATTCCAACATAACATACTTCCTCTTGCCAATGGTTATTCACATCTCGATATTTTCTATTTGAAGCGATCGTAAAATTCATAACCGGCGTGCCATTGCTGGTTTGCCGAAACGCAGGATCCCTTGTTAGGTTTCCGCTAATAATAATATTGTTTATTTCCGGCATTTTAAGGTCCGCCATAATAATTCCTTTAGAGATTATTTATTGAGAAAATAAATTGTTCAGCTTAATGGCTCACCAGTGATTGGAATATCGTCATCTTCAAAGATTGGCTCTCGAGTGATTGGGTCGACATCGATCACTACATCAACCGATGGAATCAATGGAATTATCCGTTTTGATTTTAATGCTTTCTCATCAAGGTAGATTGTCAAAAAGCGGAGTATATTTTCATCAAGTAAAAAACTTCTTTCTAATTGGGGGATAAGTTCACCTGATGAGATGAACTCGATATTGATATAATAGCCATTATTTTTTTTCTGGATGGGATATGCGAGTCGTCTTCTACCCCACTTATCTATTTGTTTGATCTCACCACCGTTTCTTGTGATTGTCTCGGCGGCATGGGTTATGATTGTTTCGATCTGTGTATCCTCTAATGAGGCATTAACTATGAAAGTTGTTTCGTATGTCTGTTTTTGTTGATTCATTGTTTTCCCTTCGGACGTTTTTGTTTAGATCCCCGAGTAATCATCTCGATAATTAAGATGAACTCAGGGATAGGGTTATTTAAATTGCATTTCGATTAAAACTGTTAATAGCCGTTTTAATATTTTCTGTAGCAGAGACTATGGCTGCGTCGCGTGCTTTTATTATCATTTTCTTTACTATTGCTATCTCCTCGTCTATGAACGGGGAGAGTACAAAATCAGCAAGTGCATCTTTTCTTTTTGGCATCCATTTACTTGCAATTCCGCATCTAAGCCGCGGAAAATCTTCTGATTCCAAATGGTATATAATTGAATACAGACCGTTATGTCCGCCTGAACTTCCGCTTTCTCTTATCCGAATCGTTCCGAGCGGTAGTGTAAAATCGTCAATAACCACAAGGATTTGATCCAAATTTATTTGATATGTTTCCAGAAGTTCTTTTACGATAATTCCTGAATTATTCATATAAGACAGCGGTTTCATTAATAATATTCTGACACCGCCTACTTCTTTTATATCGCTTATGCAATAATCTCTTCCATCATTAAGTCGAAGGTTGAGTTTACTAGCAACAGCATTTATTACTTTAAAACCGAGATTATGTCGAGTATTTTCGTATTCATACCCCGGATTACCAAGTCCAATGATAGCAAACATGACTCGGCATTTTTGTTAAATTACTTTTTTTCCTCTTTCGCAGATGTAGCGGTTTTTGTTCCCGCATCAGCTTTCTTTTCACCTTCTGCCTCGGTGCCTTCTTCAACCTTCTTTCCTTTACTTATCACTTCCGGTTCGACTGTTTCTTCGGCAGCAGTCACATCTGGTGTTGGTTCTTTTTCTGTGATTGGTGGTAAAATACCCACAATTGAAGTACTTTCGCTTTCAAGGATTGTTACATTTTCAATTTTTAAATCTGAAACGTGTGTAAAGTTATTGATTTTTAAATTTTCGACATTAATCTCAATATGTTCGGGGATATATTTGGGTAGACATGAAATTTTTAAGCGGTGAATCAATTGCTGGAGTATGCCACCTTCGCGAACTCCAACCGGGGTTCCACCAACAATTGTGATTGGAACTTCCAGTGTAATTTTTTCATTCTCACGTAAACCCTGAAGATCGAAATGAACTGGTCTGTCGGTCACGGGATCAAATTGAACATCTCTTAGGATACAATTTTTTTCAACTCCATCTTTCAATTTCAGATTGATTATATGAGTCTCTGGTGTGAAAACCAATGGATTTAGAATTTTTTCTGTTACTGTTATTGGAATTGCTTTTTCACCGTGGAGATAAAATATCCCGGGAATATTTCCATTACGTCTCAATGCACGTGTATGTTTACCAAATTGTGTGCGTACTTCTGCTTCTAAAATAAATTCTTTCATAGTTGATCCTTTTGTTATCCTTTATCAATATCAAATAACGAACTGATTGATTGATTATTGAATGCTCGTTTAATAGCTTCGCCGAATAAATCGGCGACCGATAGCACTTCGATTTTATTAACCGGATGAATCGATGCTTTAAGTGGAATAGTATCTGTTACATAAACTTTAGTTAGATCAATTTCTGCAATCCGTTCAAATGAATTTCCAGAAAATATCGGATGTGTGCAAGCTCCGATTATATTTTTTGCTCCAGCATTTTTTAATGTCTGTACCGCATTACAAAAAGTACCCGCAGTATCTATCAAATCGTCTACAATCAAGATGTTACGTCCTTCTGCGATACCGATGATGTTCATTACTTCTACTTCATTCGGCTTAGGTCTTCGTTTATCAATTAGAATAAGACCGGCATTTAGACGTTTTGCGAATGCGCGAGCCATCTTAATACCACCGACATCTGGCGATACTACAGATAAATCCGGAATATTTTTTTTAGCAAAGAACGATGTATAAACCGCAGATGAATATAAATGATCTACTGGTATATCGAAGAATCCTTGAATCTGAGGAGCATGTAAATCCATAGTTATTATTCGATCGGCTCCTGCTTCAGTAATCAAGTTCGCCGCTAATTTTGCTGTGATAGAAACTCTTGGCTGATCTTTTCTATCCTGTCGTGCATATCCAAAGTACGGAATAACTGCCGTTATTTTTTGTGCAGATGCTCTTTTAGCTGCATCTATTAAAATTAACAATTCCACCAAATTATCAGCGGGTGGATTCGTCGATTGAATAATGAAGATATTATCGCCGCGGATGTTTTCATTATACTTCACCCAAATTTCCCCGTCACTAAAATTCTCGATCTCTACTTTTCCGAGTGGATTGCCAATTATCTCGGAAACTTTTTCTGCAAGTTTTGTATTAGATCGACCTGAAAATAGTTTAAGTTCAGACATTCAAATTTTAAAAAGGGATGGTGAAATATCCAAAATATGCCCAATTATTAAATTATTGATGCTCTTGTTAATATTACGGTAATAAATATACGGAAAATTCGTTTTCCTTGCAAGAAGTTTAAATGTTGAATAATTGTGCATTTATCCTGTGTTCTACCTGAGGGAAGAATCTTTCGGTACTCCTAAACTGATAAGTCTGATGAAATGGTACGTCAAGCTCGTCAGGCGAATGAAGAGAGCAGTCAATACTAAATATTTTAATCGTGTCTTAGCTATTTTACCGAATCAAACACAACTTTTCCGTCCAGCTTTGGCGGATAAATTTCACGATAGCTCAGTGTTTATCGGTCATCTCTGTAATACCGTCATGTTTCGCAATTAAGCCAGCGATTTATTCATTGTTTACTATCCTTTTTAAATTTGTGGAGCACTGAAATTCAGGATGCTCATTTTTTTTAGTCTCAATCTTCCTTGTAAATACAAAAAAAATAAGCCGCTAGTTTGATTGTTATATCAACTCTATTTTCTTTAGGACACTTCGATAGTTTTTATTTTCTTAGATGTCAAAGCAACGGCAATCGCTGTAAATGCGTTGCAAAATACTATCGCATAACCTGTTGGTAAATCAAGGTTATAAGATAATATTATCGCTATTAGATTTATTAATGTTCCGATTAACCACGCTTTTGCAAGCAACATTTTCTTTCCAATATATAAAGATATGAGAGCAGGGGAAACCAAAATTGCAAAGACAACTAAAACTCCTGTAAGTTTTACAGAGCTTGTAACGGTAACCGAAAATGTTACAAAAAAAAGTAAGTCTCTGACAAAGCCGGTTGTTTTGTAATGAAAAAATAAAATAACCCCACCAAGCACTGAATAGATTATAGCTACTTTAAAAATTTCTTCGAATGGTGTGAATAAAATATCAGCTGCCATAAGTTTTTGGAATTCTTCCAATCCATGTTGAGTCTTTGACAATATAATATAAACAGCCGAAACACCCGATGCATACACAAGACCTATGAATGCTTCAACATTATCTCCCCTTTTAGTAACGTAAGCGATTAGGTATCCGCCCGTGAGAGCAAAGGCAAGAGAAATTGGGTAAAGATAATGACCATCGAAGAATAAAAGAGAAACAGCGGCGCCAACCGCCGACATCTGTCCGATAGCAAGGTCGGTAAAAATTATACCACGTCGGATTATCTCTAATCCAAAATATGAATGTATCCCAACGAGAACAACAGAGAGAATAAATGCAGATAAGAGAATGTCAGTCACCGGTCAATCTCCTTACAATTTCATCATAAAATTCAAAGATATTATTTGTATTACTCGCAGTTCCTGTGTCATGGGGTATAATTATCAATTTAATCTTGTATTTCGATGAGAGATATTTTGAAGCATCATCCGGATGATAAACGTCTTGCAGAATAAATTTTACATCGTTTGAAGAAATTATTTTCTCCAACGCCTCGATATGACGCGATGTTGGAGAAATTCCCGGCACGGGTTCGATTGTTCCCGCAAGTTGAAGACCGGCTCTTCGGAGCAAGTAATCAAAAATCTTATGGTATTCAATTACCTTCGTATCCTTGAGTTTTTCTAATGCCGCACTCCATTCTTTTTCCTTCTGATAAAATTTTTCGAGAAATGCGTTGTTATTATGTTCATAGGTTACTTTATTAACAGGATCGATTTCCGATAATTTATGAGCAATAGCTTTAGAGATTTTGGGAATGTTCATAAAATCCAAATGGAAGTGGGGATTTCCATCGGGATGAACATCGCCTTGCACACGAGAGATGGATGCAGGAACCTCCATTAACTCGACATGTTTCGACAAATCGAGTATTCCCGGTGTGCCTACTTGGATTTTAGAATTATTCGCCTGCCGCATCAATGGCGGCAGCCAACCGATTTCAAGTTGTGCTCCATTTATTATCAGTATATCCGCCTTACGAAGTCTGGCAATGAACGATGGCTTGGGTATTATAGTATGCGGATCCCATTCACAATTCGCCAACGCAAAAACATTCACCTTATCTTTACCGATTTGTTCTACAATGCTTGCGATATACGGATACGTTGTTACAACATTTAGTCCATCTGCAAATACTGAACCTGTAAGAATTAAACTTATTAATACGATCATTATATTTTTCATGTTTTTCTCCTTCAAATTAAAACGAATGTGCACCGTGAGCGCCAATTGCCAAATTGATTTGCAGCAATATTTCGTTATTTATTTTTAGAGTATCTTCGAGATATTTAGTCCGATCGTGATTATACTGTAATCTGATCCGGGAAAACTCGGTTGGGTTGTACTCTATCATACTCGATAATTGAGGCATAAAATCCGGTAGGTCGAGCGTATTGCTGTTTCTAACAATTTCATTTTTCATTAAAAGATCGTATCGAAATCCGATCCTCCAGTATTGTGAAAATTTATAAACTAACTGTGAATACAAGCCCGATTGATCTTTATGAATATCTCCCTTCATAGTAGTTCCTATAGAATCTTTATAGTATAAATCTCCTTTTGTTATTCTGTTAAGAAACTCAGTCTGAAAAGTAATATCTCTATATGATTCAATAATATATTTCAATGTTAGATTGGCATTCAGGATTTTTGTGTCTCCATAAATCGCATAACCATCAGGTGCATCCGTATCGATGCCGTGATTCAAGCGGCTTTTTCCAAAAGCCCCTGATATGCCGGCAAGCACTGTAAGGTCGTCCACATCAATCGATGTCCTCACAAAACCTGTGTAAAGATTCGGAGCATTGCTGCTGTTTACTTTGATAGAGCCAGAAAGGTCCTGAAAACCGTCTGCACCAAAGCTTGTTTCATTGTTGCCTTGAAGCAGTTCACCACCTAACATCAAATAAAAATCAGTTGGCGCAACCCAATTCATTTGCATACCCATCTCACTAAGTCCGTGAGAGCCAAAAAAAGATTTATAAACGAGTGGCATATTTGCGAACGACCACTGATGCGCGTGCTGTTCGTTTATTCGTCCTATACTGCTTAAAAACTTTCCGCCTTTGATCTGAAATCCAAGCGGTAAGCTGCGTGTTAAAAAATAACCCTCTTCTATTCCAAATCCTTCAGAAGATAGATGGAATATTCCGAATAAATCAAAATACGGATCCACGGTTGAGGCAACAACCAATTCACCATAATTAAGATTAAAACCGGATCTTGAATTCATTTCCGGATGTTCATGACCACGCGCCCCTTCTTCTTCAGCCGAGTGAATCAACCCCGGCACCTCAAATAGATTGTAGTCATCATTCTTTATATCGCGATACAAATATGATACATCGAGAATGAATGATATATCCGGGACGAATTTAGATTGTGAAAACGGGTTGTCGCCCGATCGTTGTTCTGTTTGAGCCGATAGATTTACATTTATAAAAATACTAAGAGCAATAAGAATAAAAGGTAACTTATTCATGTCTGTTTCTCCTTTAAAAATAATTTATTTAAGTAACGAAAGATGTCGGATTGCGAGAATATAATTTCTCGTCAAGACACGACAATAATTTTATAACTATCTAAATTAATTGTAACGGATTGGGAATGGGGGCGCTCTTGTGTGTAAGAGGCTTATTGATGGATAGGTAAAAAATATAAGGATGGTGCAAGATACACCGAACAGAATTTGCAGAATAAAAATAATTGATTGCTGAAGAACCAAAGCATTATGAATTGTTCGCACTAAAAGACAGGTAGGACAGTTATCTTCATGTCCTTTTAAATTATCAGCATGGTCATGAATAGATAATCCAGTTAATAAAACTATAAGATATAAAACAAGTAAGCTTAGGAGTAACTTTTTCATAGCTTAAAGATAAATATTATCTGCCTCAATTGCAACAATGCTTCAATTCTGTCCGAAGCATCTATAAATAATTAAACTAATGTGTCGATAATTCCTAATCATGCATTAGAAAATGTAATTGGTGGAGAAAAGTCAGTAATAGAGACATCTCGCAAAGAGCGCTAAGGTTTGATTTTTGAACACAACATTTTCTTTACGACCTTGGCGAGCTTTGCGAGATATATGACATAAAAATTTGCCATGGTGCTTGACGAGTACGCCTCTGGCTTACGAGGATGTGTCCGCGGCGGCGGATATATTTCCAGCTCGAAGCCAACCATTTGTATTCATATATTGGATTTTCTATCTTAGAAAGGTCTAAAGATAATTAAATCAGAAAGTAAAAAAGGTATTTCCTATCATGAATCAAAAGAAACGTATCCTATTTCTATGTATTGCTAACTCTTGCCGCAGTCAAATAGGGGAAGGATTAGTCCGACATTATCTTGGCAATTATTATGATGTAGAATCGGCTGGTAATGTGGAAACTTTTGTGCATCCTAATGCAATCGTTGTTATGCGAGAAATCGGGATAGATATAACCGGTCATCGCTCGAAAAGCGTTGCCGAGTTTAATGGACAGGAATTTGATCTTGTCATCACAGTCTGCGACGATAAGGAAAACTTATGCCCAAATTGGATAGGCGCTGGGAAAAAAGTCCATATTGGTTTTCCTGATCCTGTCAGTGTAAGAGGTTCCGAGGAAGAGATTATGGATGCGTTTCGAAAAACACGAGATGATATGAAAGAAAAAATTCTCAATTACTTAAAGCCCCGTTAAGTGTCATACACCTAACAGATATTTTTTTTGCTCTTCATCTCCATTCTCTGTATATTTTGTATCAAATGGCAAAACGAATAGACTCGCCTCGGCGGATAGACCCAACAACACCGGAAAGACTTGATAACGATATAGAATTCGACCAAACACTGCGGCCTCTGCAATTCGAGGGTTTCGTAGGACAGCAGAAGATAGTCGATAATCTCAAAATATTTATTGCCGCCGCAAAGAAACGCGGCGAGAGCTTAGATCATGTTCTTCTTACCGGACCGCCCGGTTTGGGGAAAACTACACTCGCATATATCATCGCAAACGAGATGGGTGTGCAGATTAAACCGACATCGGGACCTGCACTCGATAAACCGTATAACCTTGCCGGTATTCTGACAAATCTTAGCTCAGGTGATGTTCTCTTTATCGATGAAATTCACCGCATGAATCCACTCATTGAGGAATACCTTTACTCAGCGATGGAAGATTTCAAGATCGACATTGTAATCGATAGCGGACCGAATGCAAGAAGTGTTCAGCTCAATCTACCAAACTTTACATTAGTTGGAGCTACAACGCGAGCAGGTCTTCTCTCTTCCCCACTACGCTCCCGGTTCGGAGTTACAAACCGGCTCGATTATTATCCAGCAGAGTCGCTCGAAAAAATCATCAAGCGCTCATCAAAAATTCTGAATATCGAAATTAAGTCGGATGGAACAAAAGAAATCGCAAGCCGCTCTCGTGGAACTCCCCGAATTGCAAATCGTTTACTAAAACGCTGCCGCGACTTTGCACAAGCAGATAAAAAGCTTGAGCATTCAAACAGCATTATCACAAAAGAAGTGGCTGAGTATTCACTTAAGGCGTTAGAGGTTGACGAGTTAGGGCTTGATGATATGGATAAAAGAATACTCACAACAATCATCGAGAAATACAACGGCGGACCAGTGGGTATCAGTACACTCGCGGTTGCAGTGGGTGAAGAACCCGGAACAATTGAAGAAGTGTACGAGCCGTACTTGATACAGGAAGGATTTTTAAAACGCACACCGCGCGGACGTGAAGCGACGGAGCTTGTGTATAAACATTTCAAGATAACACATCAAAAATCGTCAACCCGACAACCCACTTTTTTTACAAACGACAATTGACCAATGACCGATTACCAAATAAAGAGAACAATAATCGGACAGTTCCCTTACGGCGCTGATTTATTAGATGAGATTACAAAATTTGTTCAGAAAGAAAACATTCGTTGTGGACGAATTCATGGTATTGGCGCTACAACTCACGCTGTAGTTGCCTACTATGATCAGAAAACAAAAAAATACAATTCGATGGAGTATAATGGCGGAATGGAAATTTTAAACCTAACTGGAAACGTGAGCATCAGAGATGACAAACCATTCGTACATGTTCACATTCTGATTAGTGATCCACAGGGTAAAGTATTCGGCGGGCATCTAATGGCTGGCACAAAACTCTGGGCGTGTGAAGTTTTCATTGACGAATATCAAGGTGAAGAATTAGTTCGTGACCTGGATGAGATAACTAGTTTATTTTTATGGAAGACTGGAAATATATCTTAGACACTCAGCAACCTCTGCATCGAATCTATTCTTGTGAAGGAAAATAATTATGACACTCGATAAAGACCTACAATCAATTCAAGAAATGCGTGAGCTTGTACTAAAAGCCAAACAAGCTCAAATAGAATTTCGTGCATACGACCAGATACGTGTTGACCGTATCGTTAAAGCAATAGCTGATGCAGGTTATGAAGCTGCTGAAAGATTAGCAAGAATGGCACACGAGGAAACCGGTTTCGGACGTCCCGAGGACAAGAAAATGAAAAACGAATTTTCAACACGAAGGGTTTGGGAATCGATTAAAGACTTACGATCGGTAGGTGTCATTCAAGAAGATAACGATAAACGGATTATTGAGATTGCCGAACCGATGGGAGTTGTTGTGGCTTTAATTCCATCGACCAACCCAACATCAACGATGATGTTTAAAACTATCATCTCGCTGAAAGGAAGAAACGCAATTGTTGCAAGTCCTCATCCAAAAGCAGTAAAATGTACGATGGAAGCGGCACATATTATCTTGCAAGCAGCCGAAGCGGCAGGCGCGCCTCAAGGATTGATACAATGCTTAAGTGTTCCATCTATCGAAGCAACAAATGCTTTAATGAAACACAAAGATGTTGCAGTCATACTTGCCACTGGCAGTACTGCAATGGTGAAGGCGGCATACAGCTCGGGGAAACCTGCCTTTGGTGTTGGACCGGGAAATGTACCGGCATACATCGAGAAATCAGCCAACATCAAGAAAGCAGTCGCCGATATCGTTACCGGTAAAACTTTTGATAACGGTGTCCTTTGTTCAACCGAAGCATCGGTAATAGTCGATATTGCAATCAAGAATACGGTGATTGAAGAATTTAAACGACACAAGTGCCACATTATTGATGGTGATGATAAAGAAAGATTAAGTCGATTAATGTTTGATCAACGAGGAGATTTGAACCCTGGTATTGTTGGTAAATCAGCAACATATATTGCACAGAAAGCAGGGCTCGCTGTTCCTCCTGATATACGTGTATTAGTCGTTGAGCTTCAGGGGGTCGGAAAGGAGTATCCGCTTTCGCACGAGAAACTCTCGCCCGTTCTTTCATTTTACACTGTGGATAATTGGCGGGAAGGATGTGAGCGGTGTATTGAACTGTTGGAATTTGGTGGACTCGGTCATACGATGGTAATTCACTCGATGGATGAAGATATCATTATGAAGTTCGCATTAGAGAAGCCAGCATTTAGAGTACTTGTGAATACTGTCGGCGCACTTGGCGCTGTTGGTTATACGAACGAGCTTCTTCCTTCTCTCACACTGGGGCCTGGAACCTTTGGCGGTTCAATCATTTCTGAAAATCTTTCTGCAAAACATCTGTTCAATATAAAGCGATTGGCATTCGAGACACGACCAATAAACATATCCGATGTTTCGGAAACAATAAAATCCCGGTCAATAATTAAAAAAGAGATCAAACAAAAGCCGATAGAATTTTCGACAATCAAATCATCAGTACCCAAACCGGTGCAATCAAAGTCTTGGATGGAAGAAATTGATGAGAGAATTCGATTGAAGGCAACCCATCATCCTGCGCAAGGAAAGTCTCAAGAGAAGATTGTAAAGGAAGAAAAATCGGATAAGATATTAGGAACTGGAATTTCGGAAGAAGAAGTTGATCGAATAATCAAGGAATTTTCCAAGCATTAAATTGTAGTAACTACAAAGTCGGATTTATCCGATTTTGTTTTTAGCATAGCGTCACCGTTTATGGTGATGCGGATAAAAATTCTATCGTTCTACGTAACATCAGCGTTCATGAACTGGCATTCACCACCGAGAATGAAAATACTGCAAACCCGTCATTCCCACGAAGGGGTCACTTCGTGACGACATGTTTCTGATCGGGATCTGAACCGAGCAATCCTCAGTTGGCTAGGCTTAGATGCCGACCAAAAGAATGTCAGCATGACGAGAAGGCTGGGTGCTGAGCAAAGCCGCAGGACATAACTCCTGTTTTTCGCCCCTATTTTCATAGCAGGTAGTTTCG
>CAYYIJ010000041.1:0-20105 GCA_964471945.1 uncultured Chlorobiaceae bacterium | reverse complement strand
TGCTTGTTTTTTTTAAGATTTTTAAGATCGATAAAATTTATTTTAGTTCTTTTAAAACCCTCAACACCTTTTCAGCATTTTTTTGACCTGGCTTAACCCAAATGTCCAAGTCTTTTGTATAACGTGGATGACCGTGAAACGCAACAGCATACCCACCAACGACCAGGTATTTAACTTTGTGTTCGTTTAATAATTCTACAAACTCTTTGAAGTCTTTGCTGATTACCATTTTGATATTCGTTTCTTATTTGTTCAACAATAGCAAGTCGCTTTTCGTACGGCTGAGATTGCCAATAAGCGAAATCACTTTTAAGTTTATTTTTCTTTACAATATGAACAACTTTTTCAATGGTTCTATTTTTAGACCTGTTCACAACTTTTTAACTTGTTAATTTTCGATTGAATGGTTTAAGAACAAAATTATTGCAAGCGCTTGGCAATATAATTTAGCAAAAAATTAGGAGTTAATCCAAAAGTGGACCAGTGTAATTGGTTATAAATTACCATTTCTTCCATAGCGAGCGCATTCTTAGAACTCCTTCGATATTATATTTTTTTTTAATCTCTTGTAACGTCGGCTGGGCATCTTCGGCTGTTTTGAACGCACCAATCCATACTAAATATAAAAGATTTTTTCCATCAATAAAATTTTCATAAAGGTTGGCGTCATATCCAGCCAAGGAAAAACGTTTTTTGAGTTTATCAGCATTTTTCTTGATTGAAAATGCACCGATTTGAATAGCAAACTCTTGACCTTGCATTCTTGGTTGTTCTTTATTGTAAGCATAGCTATTCTGTCCTAATCGTTCTTGTTGAATATATCCTGTGGTTATGTAAGGGGATGATGGATACTTTGAAAATAATTTCTGGAAACTCGCTTCAGCTTCAGTAGAAGTACCTACGCGGAAATGATATTCAAATAACCGTGCCAGTGCATCATCCGCCCATTCACTCCGCGGGAAACTATCAGCAATAATATTAAAGCATCTAATCGACTCATTTTCATCTGTTGCGATTAATCCTTCAATATAGATTATTCCTGCTGAGCGTGGAATTTTCTTCTTCAAATCGTTTATCTTAGGTACAACTGTTTCGCTTTGTCCCTCCGAAATCAATCGTACATATTCAAAAATTTTCTTCTCATAAGCCTGAGCGTAGCTTATTGCCTGATAGAATGTTGTAAATATTGAGAAAATAACAAAATAGTGCAATATTTCTTTTTTCATCTTCGATTTACCTATGATATTAGAATCAGCAATACTGGCAAAAAATAAGATATTTTTTGTTCATTGTCAAATTTATAACAACCTTAATATATTATTTTACATATAGATAAATTGATTCATTTGAATTTATCCTTGATTTTTATTATACTTATCGCATAAAATAGTTAATATTTGGGGTTAATAATTATCAATTTTAATCAATTTTGAAGGAAGGGTGCCATGGTGGAGAACACAGCATTTACATTGAAAAATACTACAAATCCTCACGTAGATTCAGCGAGGGAAACATTTCGTCAGTGCTTACGATTAGCTGATAAATTAATAATTGAGGGAAAATTCGACCTCGCTAAAATTCAACTCGATGAAGCCAAAAAAATTGATCCTCGTAACCCTTTTATTGTTGCTTTCGAGGAGCGAATTGATATGTTTGAAAAAAGGGGAGCTTCCCCCTTTAAAAAACCAAGTAGTGGTACACACAGCACAATTGACGACAATTTGAAAAATCAAACAATAAAAAAGGTTAACGAATTAGAACCAACGATACGAGAAGCTATCGAACATAAACTAAGGCAGCAAATTGAAACTGAGTACAAAACGCGATATACACAAGAGATACGTAAAGCAGAGGAACAAGCAGCAAAAATTCTTCAAGAAGAAAAAGAAAAACTCGAACACCAAAGTCAAAATTTAAATACAAAATATGAACATCTTCTTGAAGAGGCACGCAAACAGATAGAGAATGAATATCAAAAAAAATTAGACGAAGAGATTTTAAAGTCTGAAGAACGACTGCAGCAGCAGCATCAAGCTGAGATTGCGTTCATCGAAAATGAAATGAAAACACAGCTGACCAATCAATATGAAACAGAAATTCAGGCGATTCAGGAACGTACAAAGGCAAACCAAGTAGAAGTGGCTGCCAAAGAACAGCAGCAACTCGAAGATCATGAAAAAAAATTAAAGGAACAATTCAATCAAAAATTACTTGAAGCAGTTCGAAAAACTGAAGATTTATTTCGAGAGCAAAGTCAACAACAAATTCAGATAGAAAGAGAGCGTGTTGAACAAAAGCTTCGTGCAGAATACGAAATACAACTTATTGCTGAAAAAGATGCGTTGAAGACGCAATTTGATGAATTACGAATAAAACTTGAACAGTCAGCTATCGAACGTCAACAGGAATTGAATGATGAGATCGACCGTAGGGTGCGGGAGCAGATTTCTGTTCTCAAACAAATCGAGGAGAGGCAGTTTGAGGAAAATCGCATGAGTATGAGACAAGAAATTGAGACAGAATTGCAGAAAAAGTATGAAATGCAGATAGCTGAGGAACGTGAGCATATCAAAAAAGAAGCAGAAGAAGTAATTGAAAATGAAAAGAAAAGATTGGAAGGTGAGTACAACGAATTAATACAAGCACAAAATGAACAGATTCAGAAAATGCGCTCAGAATTGCGAATCGAGATGGAACAAACCTTGCTTGCACGTTTAGAGAAAATTGCCGAAGAATACGACAATAAGATGGATTTGCTTGACGCAAAACTTCCTGAAACGAAAGAAGACCGGTTAGCATTTTATAAAAATAAAATGATGCAATGTTACGATGCGGGCGCGCCATCGGTCGAGAATGCTAAAATGTTGATGCAATTAAAAGAGCTGCTTGAGTTAACCTTTGACGAGCATCTTTCAGTCGAATCAGATGTCAGGTTGTATCTTTATGCTCAATTAGTGAAGAGAAAAATTCATCACGGAGAACTCAACTCTCAAAATCTTGAAGCTCTTGATAAGATAAAACAACAGTTTAATATTACGACTGATGAGGCGCTCAAGCTCGAATCACATATTCTATCTATCTTTGAACAAATGGCCATTAAAGGTAAATTGTTGATTGTTGATGATGATTTAATGCTTCTTCAATCGCTGTCGGATATGATGTCGACTTGTGATTATCAGGTAATTACTGCCCCCGACATCAAAACTGCGCTCGAGAAGTTACAATCAATACGAGTTGATCTCATACTCAGCGACATCAAATTTGGTCCAAATGAGTTAGATGGATTTCAATTCTTTAAATCGGTACAGGAGCAGCCACACCTGCGAAACATTCCTTTCTTATTTATGAGCTCGCTACAGGATGGAGTTATCATTAGGTCCGGTGTTCAACTTGGTGTAGATGATTATATCACTAAACCAATGGATCCAGAGCTTCTTATTGCAACAATTGAGGGAAAATTAAAACGCTACCAAAATCTTAGAAGAAATTAGTGTCGATCCTTTTAAAAGATACAACCGTATTAACCGTTAATTCAAAGAGTGAGATTCTAACTAACGCATCGGTATTAATTGATTGTGATCGTATCGCGGCTATTTATCGATCAACCGATGAGTTAGATACTAAAGCAACCGAAATCATCAACGCTGAGATGTATGTGATCATGCCTGGCTTTGTTCAAACTCACGTTCATCTTTGCCAAACGCTCTTCCGGGGTTTAGCAGATAATCTCTCACTTCTCGGTTGGCTAAAGAATAAAATATTTCCGCTTGAGCAGGCACATGATAAACGTTCGATGTACACATCTGCACTTGTTGGAATTTCTGAGTTAATACGATCGGGAACAACTACTATTTTAGACATGGGAAGTATTCATCATGAAGAGGAAATTATTCGAGCGATTGGTGAAACCGGACTTCGCGCATGTGTTGGCAAAGCAATGATGGATGTAAACGATATCTACCCGCCATTCAAAGAATCAAAGACTGAATCTCTCTGCTCGACACGTGATCTGGCAGAAAAATATCATAATTGTTTTGAAGGACGCCTTAGATATGCGGTTGCCCCCAGGTTTGTTTTATCTTGTACCGATATGCTTATGCAAGAAGTTTTCGAGATGGCTTCAGATTTCCCCGATATGCTTTTTCACACCCATGCATCCGAGAATCAGGGTGAAATCCAAAAAGTACGCGAACGGTGCGGAAGGGATAATATTGAACATCTTCATCATCTTGGATTACTCGGCGAGCGAACAGTTCTTGCTCATTGCATCCACCTTAATGAAAACGAATTCAGTATACTCAAATCTGCCGGAGCCCACGTGGCTCATTGTCCGTCATCAAATCTAAAGCTTGGTTCCGGTATTGCAAATATTCCACGGATGTTAACAGCCGGGATCAATGTTTCACTTGGTGCTGATGGCGCACCATGTAATAATACACTAAATATGTTCCAGGAAATGCGGCTTGCTTCGTTGATCCAAAAGCCGATTTATGGTCCAACCGTTATGGACTCAAAAACTGTTTTTGAAATCGCAACGCTCGGTGGAGCGCGGGCTCTCCAACTTGAAAATGATATAGGCAGCATCGAAATTGGGAAAAAAGCTGATCTTGTTTTGCTAAATCTAAATCAAATTCATATTCCACTCAATTCACTCGACAATCTATATTCTTCTATCGTATATTCTGCTTCTCCAGAAAATGTTGACTCGGTGATGATTGATGGAAAATGGGTTTTTCGCCATGGAAAATTTGTTGGTTTAGACCCTGAAAATATTTTATCCGACGCTAGAAAGGAATTAAAACAACTATTGTTACGTTATTAGCTGCAAATTTTTTATTTCAATATTTCCATCAGTAATAGTAATGCATGCATAGTAACCGTGTGATGCCATTCCACAATTAACGATACGACTTGTTTCAATAACATCCTGTCCCCTTCCCTCATGGATATGACCACAGATAACAACTTCGGGTTTTTCGTCCTCAATAAAATTTCGGACAGCTTTACTGCCCACGTGAATTCCCAAATGTACGATATCGATTTTTGTGCCGAACGGTGGAGCGTGCGATACAAGAATCTTGATTGGGGCATGTTTGACCTCAAGATAACCCCGCTCAATTCTTTTCGATATTTCCTCTTCTGATATTTCGTATGGCGTCCGAAGTGGTGAAATCGGAGCGCCTGATACGCCGAAGAAACCGATATCCTCGATTAGAACACCTTTCCCATTAAGCGCTAAACCTAATTTCTCAAATATCTCATCATGTTGTGGAAGGTCCATATTACCAGCAATGCAAAATATATTTTTACACATTAACTTAAAATGTTGTATCGCTTGCTCGGTTTCTTTAACTGAACCAACCGTCGTTAAATCTCCACCAAAGATAAGCAAGTCGGGAGATTCTTTGCCGATTATCTTCTCAACAATTTCAAACTTGCCATGAATGTCGGTTATTGCAATTATTTTCATTTTGTTGTTAGGGCAGCCAATGATTTATAGTATAATGAAGTTTACGAAAACGGTCAAGTTGATATTCGAGCAGTACATTATTATATTCATAGTAATGAAACGTCTTTTAATGTTATATATTTTTATTATTTCTCAATCAATGTCGCAAGGCTCGGCAGGTTCAACGGCAAAATATGAACCACGCTACTTAATCGATATCCCAACAGCAGGCATGATTCCACATGGAGATTTTGCTTTAGATATGATTTTTTTTCAAGACGGTGGCTTATTGAGCGCGGTATCAATCGGAGCGTTTGATTATTTGCTGTTTGGCATTTCATATGGCGGGGCAAACATTATTGGAAGCGAAAAACCGAAATGGAATTCAATCCCCGGTATTCAAATACGATTGAGGATCATAAATGAAACACACATATTACCCGCCATAGCGATAGGTTTTGATACACAGGGAAATGAATATTACGATAAAGATTTAAACCGCTATTCAATAAAATCCACTGGTTTCTATGCTGCTGCAAGTAAGAACTATCGATTGCTCGGCAACTTTAGTATTCACGGCGGTATCAATTACAGTCTTGAGTACGGCGATGGAGATAAAGACCCAAATTTATTTATCGGTACAGAAAAATCGGTAGGTCCCAATATCTCAATCCTTGTCGAATATAATTTTGGTTTGAATGATAGTAAGACGTTAGGAAAAGGCAGGGGGTATTTAAATGGTGGTGGGCGAATTTCCGTCGGAAAAGGGTTTTCGATTGGATTGAATTTTAAAGATATATTAAAAAACCAGAAACGTGATACTTTTAGTAACCGAGCTATGATGATTGAATATATTCAATCGTTATAATGTTCTTAATTTAGAACGTTTTAGGTGATTTCTGTCTTAATAATTCAACACGACTGGAGTGATTTTCCTAAATATTTCTAAAAAGTCTTGTTTTCTTGATAATATCTCATTAAATTAAAAGTAGCCATAGTTCTTTTGTGGCATCTATATTGCAAAGAATTTTTCTGTTCACTATTATTATAAGCAGGTGTTTTATGAAAACTAAAATATTTATTTCAGTAAGTATCGGGATTCTCGGAATTTTCCTTATACTTTTTTCCGGCTGCTATACACAGCTAAGAACAATCAATGACGAGCCTATGATAGAGGAAGAATATACAACCTCAGAAAAGCAGGATGAAGATGTTTATGCTGATGATGAAGAGGAGAAAGAATATACATACAGCGAGCGTTCAGATTGCTGCGATGATTATTATCGTCCGCGAGTAGGATTTTCATACTACTATCCATCTTCTTATTGGCCCTCGATGGCATTTAGCATGGCTTACTCAAATCCATGGTTTTACGATTATTCCTGGCGATATGGTTCATATTATCCGTATTATTCTTATTCACCATATTACTACTATCCACCCTACTATTATTATCAACCATATTACTATTATGGATACAGTGGAACTGGAAACTATAGTAGAAGACATGATGGTGCGATTCGTGCAGGTGGGAACGAGCGTGAAAGGTCCGGCAATAACTATGAAATACAAAATGTTGGCGGTAATCGATACGATCTACCGACGGGTGCAAGTTTAGGTGCGCCCCCATCAGGTGGATCTCCAAATAAGGGCTCGTCTGTAAAAGAAAACACACGACGAAGCGGAGCTGAGCGAGGAGTTACGCGGCGTGACAGCCGAAGCAATGAGCGAACTACACGCAGCTCGGGTACACGTGAAGGTAATATGCGAAACACCGAGCGAAGACGAGACGCTCAACCACAACATCAACCACCACAGGGGAATCAAAATCCACAACCCGTTTATAATCCACCACCGCGTGATGATAGAGGTAATACACCAACTTATTCGCCGCCACCTCCGCAGAGGAGTTCACCGCCATCTTCAAACGAGGGATCACGGCGGAATGATGGAAATACACGAAGCGGTGGTAGTTCAAGAGATCGTAAACAAGATTAATTTTATACATAAGGTATTGAATAATGAAAAATTTCATTGGAACATTATTATTTATATTTGTTATTGTTTTTATTTTTTCAAATGGAGCATTTGCCCAGAATATGGAAGATGCCTATCGTTTATCATATCACGGCTTAGGCTTCAGCGCTAGATCACTGGGGATGGGTACAGCTTACACAAGTATCTCAAATGATTTTTCTGCTGTTTATTGGAATCCTGCGGGACTTGGACGAGTACCTTCAAATGAATTCTCGATGGGGTTATCTCACATATCATATAACAACACAAGTACATTATTTGGGACTAAAGAATCTTTCTCAAACAGTGGAACAAATATAAATAGCTTGGGTATTGTCTATCCTTTCCCGGTGCGGCGAGGTAGTCTTGTTTTTGCAATCGGATATGGACGGCAATCTAATTTTACGAGTGCATTAGGATTCCAAGGCAGATATAAGGATAACTCAGGATTGTTTCCGGACAATTCTCTATTAGAAGCAAAAATTTTTGAGAGTGGCGGTATGAATAATTGGATTGTCGGCGGTGCTATCGAAGCAGTGAAGGGATTGTTCATTGGTGCTTCTGTTAATTTTATTTCAGGTTCTTATAATTATAATAGGAATTATAATGAAATAGATGATCGGAATTCCTATCCCGATACTTTAAATAATTGGAATCATAAGTTAACGATTGACGAAGACATAGGAGGCTTTGCAGCACGAATTGGCATTCAACAAGTATTCCGAAACCACAAAGGTAGAATAGGAGTAAATGTTAAGTTACCAACATATTTAACTCTAAGAGAAGATTATGTCGATGATTGGGTGAAAGAAAATGATAGAGGTACAAAATATTTTGATCCATTATACGGTACTTCTGAATTCGATGTTGTTTCTCCTTTTGTGTTTAGCGGCGGTATTTCTTATTTATTTGGAGATCTGATGTTATCGGGCGATATCGAATATACAGATTGGACTCAAATGGAATTTCGAAATACATACGCAAGTTTACTTGATGAAAACAGCGTAATCAAAGAAGATATGACGGAAACAATGAATGTTCGAATTGGCTCGGAATTATCGCTCACAGAAAACGATCTCCAGCTACGGGCAGGTTTTGCATATTTACCATCTCCTTATCGGTTTGATTCTGCTCCTAATGCCAAAAAATTTATCACAGGGGGTTTAGGATGGATTGTCGAAAATTCGGTTAAGTTTGATATCGGTTATGCATATGGATTTTGGGAGACAGATCATATCGTAAATTATGCAGATCCTTCTGAGAAAATTCATACACACAATTTAATTGCTACCCTTTCCTATCGGTTTTAAATTATTGCGATAGTTTTCTCAAACGATTATATTATCCCGTCTCGTTAAAATGCGTGACGGGATTTTTATTTGATATGAATAAGTTTACTAAAATAACAATTGGATTAGGAGCTACATCGTTTGTTATCCTAATCGCAATTGTAATTTTCTTATATCACCTCGTTACGAAATCTTTTCCTGTTACAAAAGGTGAAGTTGCTCTTCCGGCATTACAAGCGAAAGTAGAAATCTATCGGGATGATTATGGAGTTCCGCATATTTCAGCCCGCAACGAGCACGATTTGATGTTTGCGGTTGGTTATGTTCATGCTCAAGACAGATTATGGCAGATGGATCTAACACGGCGAGCAGGACAGGGCAGACTTTCAGAAATCTTCGACACAGCGACTGTTAAATTCGATAAGCTGTTGCGGACATTAGGTTTTTCCATTATCGCCGAGTCCTTGTATAAATATTCGCATCCCACTTCGCGACGCTTGCTTAACGATTACACACAAGGAGTCAATACTTTTATTTTTACTAACAAAGGTAAGTACCCCGTCGAGTTTGATATACTTAATTACGAACCGGAGCCGTGGAAACCTCAACACACTCTTCTTGTATCAAGATTGCTCGCTTGGGAGCTAAATTTTGCTTGGTGGGTTGATTTAATGTATGGTGAGATTGCGAAAAACATTCCCCCCGAAAAATTTCAACAAATTTTCCTCAGCTCTTCTGAGTCTCGAAGCTCCTCAAAAGCCATGCTGCATAAACCTTTTGCAGTAAATGATGTTCGTGATTATCTTAAGACGGTTAGAAGTTATCGAGAATTTTTTAATAAAGGACCCTTTGCATCAGGAAGTAATGCATGGGTAATTAATTCATCAAAATCATTGAGCGGAAAACCAATCCTTGCAACTGATCCTCATTTAATCGTTTCAACTCCGGCAAAATGGTATGAAGCTCACCTGACAGCGCCAGGATGGAATGTTGCGGGTGTTACAATTCCCGGCGCCCCTCTTGTTGTCATTGGACATAATGATTCGATAGCGTGGGGATTCACTAATGCAATGGTAGATGATACTGATTTTTTTATTGAGAGAACTGGTTTAACCGAAACGGATACTTATCTTTTCAGAAATACAATCCTGCCTATACAAACTCGAGAAGAAGTCATTTATATTGGCAGCTCCGACAGCACTGTCATCAAAGTGCTAACAACCCATCATGGCCCGATCATTACAGATGTTCATCCAACTATCGAGCATAAAACAGGTTTGGTCGACACTTTTCAAACGATCTCAATGAGGTGGACAGGTTTTGATATAAGTGATGAAATTCTCTGTTTTTATCGTTTAAACAGAGCACAAAATGCTTTCGAGTTTGAAGAAGGTCTGAAGCAACTGACTGTTCCTGGGCAAAATGTGGTGTACGCTGATGTAAGTGGAAACATTGGATATTGGCTTGCCGGAAGAATTCCCGTTCGGGGAAACCACATAGGAACATTACCTCTGAACGGATGGGATGGTAATGACGAATGGAAAGGATATATCTCGTTCGATAAGTTGCCAAAAGAATGGAATCCCATCGACGGATTTATTATATCGGCTAATCAAAAAATCGAGAATATTTCTATTCAATACTATATCTCAACTCTATGGGAGTCGGGTTCCCGTTATAATCGGATTCGTGATCTGCTTTCGTTGGAGAAATTATCTTCAAATGATTTTCAACAATTCCAGCAAGATGTTGTTTCATATTATTGTATGGATTTAACAAAACAGGTTTTGAATGTAATCAACTCAGATTCGACACAAGACCCCAAAATTAATGCAGCCCTCGTGTACCTCCGTAACTGGAATTTTCGTTGTACTCCATCTGATATTGCATCAACAATAATAAATAAATATTTTGTACGTTTAATTCATAATCTCTACAGGGATGAATTAGGAGAAGAATTGTTAGATAATTTTATTTATCCTCTAAATGTTATCTATCGAGTAACAAACGAATTACTTAAAAAAGATAATTCTTCATGGTTCGATGATGTTGGAACCGATACGATCGAGACGAAAGATATGATTATCAGAAAAAGTTTTCATGAAGCAGTAGATGAATTGCAATCAACTTTTGGAGGTGAAATGAAAACCTGGCAGTGGGGAATTATACATCAAGTTATATTTGAACATCCCTTAGGTGTGGGTAAACCGCTGGATAAAGTTTTCAATGTTGGACCATTTCCTATTGGGGGTAGTGAACAAACGGTGTGTAAGGGTGCTTTTAATTTAACAAAACCGTTCCGCTTGTTTGCCGCACCTTCAGCGCGTCAGATTGTGGACCTTTCTCATCCAAAAACAGCATACAATGTTCTTACGTTAGGACAATCGGGTCAACCAATGAACAAACATTATGATGACCAAGTTTTGCTTTGGCTTAATGGCGGATATCGTACGGTTACAATTGACTGGAACGAAATAAAAAAACAGAAATGGGACCATCTTGTATTGAAACCAGAATGAACATGTTTTCAGAACAACTAATAACAAAATTAAAGCATGCCCAGAATGTTGCCGTTTTTACAGGTGCTGGAATTTCAGCAGAAAGTGGCGTGCCGACCTTCCGCGGCGAAGGTGGACTGTGGAAGAAGTTCCGTCCAGAAGAATTGGCTAATTTCGATGCTTTCATGCGAAACCCCGAATTGGTCTGGGAATGGTATCATTATCGACGACAGATCATTTCTAAAATACAACCTAATCTGGGGCATTATGCTTTAGTAGAAATGGAACAACATCATAAAAACTTTGCTGTGATTACACAGAACGTTGATAATCTTCATCGCCGCGCTGGTAATAAAAAAGTCTTTGAATTACACGGAAACATTGAGAGAAATTACTGCATTAAGTGTAAGAATGATTTTTCAAATCTAGAAACAAACGAGAGTGAACAATTGCCACATTGTAGCTGCGGCGGATTAATACGCCCTGATGTTGTATGGTTTGGCGAGTTCCTCCCATTGGACCAGTGGAATGCAAGTGAATGTGTATCTGAACAAGCAGAAGTGTTTTTCGCAGTTGGGACATCTGCAATCGTTTATCCGGCTGCTTCGTTACCGATGATTGCCAAGCGTGCTGGAGCATATGTTGTAGAGATTAACATCGAGCGTACTGAGTTAAGTTATGGTGCCGATGAAGTTATTTTAGGCAAGTCGGGTGAGATTCTTCCAAAGCTTGTAGAAACATATTTTTAATAGTTTTACTATGTTTCGATACAGCTATGAAATAAATGTTATAGTTTCGTATCTTACTACCTGAACCTTCCGAAGGTTGCCATTGTTATATACTCTTGAACCTTCGGAAGGTTTATCCGAGTTTTTATGAAACCATTACTTCGTTTACTTCCATATCTAAAAAAATACAAGCGAACGCTATTGTGGGGACTCCTTACCGTAGTGATGAGCAATATCTTTACAGTGTTTCAACCTCGGATTGTTGGAAACGCAGTCGATAAACTAAAGATTGGACTTGAAACAAAAAACATTGACGGGACAAGTCTGCTCATTTTTGCTGTTGCTCTTGTTGGATTAAATCTTCTTGCCGGAATTTTCACATATCTCACACGTCAAACAATTATCGTAATCTCGCGTCACATCGAATTCGATCTGCGGAACGATTTCTTGAAGCACATACAAAAGCTTTCACTTTCGTATTATCAAAACACACCGACCGGCGATTTGATGGCTCATGCTACGAACGATATCAGCTCGGTTCGTAACGTTGTCGGTCCGGGCATCATGTATCCCAGCGATACGATCATGACGCTTTCGATGGTGCTCGTAATGATGTTCTTAACAAACTGGCAATTGACTCTCTTCGCTCTCATTCCGATGCCGCTTGTTTCGTATGCTGTTTACAAATTAGGGAAACAGATCCATAAAAAGTTTCAAGAGCGACAAGAGCAGTTCTCACTTCTCACAACACGTGCGCAAGAAAATCTCTCTGGCATTCGTATCGTGAAAGCATACGTTCGTGAAGCATATGAGATTGATCGCTTTAAAAAATTAAGCTGGGAATATCTCAAGAAAAATCTTGTTCTTGCTAAAATCCAATCGATACTTTGGCCCCTGATGTTCCTACTTGTCGGTTCATCACTCGTTATCACAGTATATGTTGGCGGATTGAAAGTTATCAACAACGAAATATCCATTGGAACTCTGACTGCATTCTTCGGTTATCTTACTCTATTAATATGGCCCATGATCGCATTCGGCTGGGTTACAAATCTTTTACAGCAAGGCGCTGCTTCGATGGGGCGCTTGATGAAAATTATGGATACAGAACCTGAGATTCAGGATTCAAGCAGCACTCTTCATTCTATAAAAGATGTTCAAGGAAGGATTGAGTTTAAAAATGTATCGTTCACACATAAGAATGCTGTTACATCGACACTGAAAAATATTAATCTGGAAATTCCCAACGGAACAACCATAGCAATCGTCGGATACACCGGTTCAGGAAAATCAACGCTCATCAATCTCATCCCTCGATTATACGATGTGACCGATGGTGAACTTTTAATTGATGAAATCGACATCAAGAAAATTCCATTGGAGGTTCTACGCTCGAATATCGGTTATGTCCAACAGGAAACATTTCTTTTCTCGGATACACTGAAAGAAAATATATCGTATGGAGTATTGGATGAATGGAGTGGTGGAGCGGTGGAGGGTATAATCAGTGCGGCGGAAATCTCACAGATAGCCAAGGATGTAAAAGATTTTCCAAATAAGTACGATACGGTACTCGGCGAACGTGGCATCACGCTTTCGGGCGGACAGAAACAGCGAACAAGCATCGCACGCGCGGTGATGCGTAATCCTAAAATATTAATTCTCGATGATGCTCTTTCGGCAGTGGACACTTATACAGAGGAAGAAATTCTCAAGCGTCTCCGCGCCGTAATGGAAAACCGCACAAGCATTATAATCAGTCATCGCATTTCAACCGTGAAGGATGCAGATATGATAGTTGTACTCGATAACGGACAAATTGTTGAGCGAGGCAATCATGATGAGTTAGTAGCGCTCGGTGGCATCTATGCTGATTTGTATGAGAAACAATTGCTTGAGGAAGAACTTGAACAATTATAGAAAATTCAAAAGTCAAAATTAAAAAGTAAAAAATATTTATGGGGCATTTATGTATCAAGATATAAAAGAAAGAACATTTAATTTTGGATTAAGGATTATCAATCTTTCTGCTCATATACCTGACAAGAAAGCAGGATATATTCTCGGTAAACAGATAGTACGATCAGGAACTTCTATCGGGGCAAATGTTGAAGAAGCCGTGGCTGCATTCAGTAGGGATGACTACACTTATAAGATGAGCATAGCTTTGAAAGAAGCACGAGAAACACATTATTGGCTGCGGTTAATTGAAGAATCGAAGATGATTGAAAAGAAAAGACTTATAGAAATGATTACTGAAGCGGACGAAATTAAAAAAATATTAGGGGCAATCGTCTGTAAACTGCGCGGTAAGTCAAAAAATCAAAATAAAGGTTAATAAAATGACCAGCCGCCTTTTTTACTTTTACCTTTTTACTTTTTACTTGGTTGCCTATGCATGACGAGGAAATACTTGGCAAGGCGTACGATACCCGTTTGATGAAGCGGCTCATCAAGTATTTGAAACCGTACAGATGGCATGTCGGGCTTGGAATACTGCTGAGCGTGATTGTCTCTGGTATGGAAGCGGTGCGACCGTGGTTCACAAAATATGCTGTCGATACGAATATTGCAAACAATGATAAGCACGGTTTGCTGATTACCGCGATTGCATTCTTAGGATTGCTTATATCACGCGGACTTGTGCAATACGCAAGCGCGTATCTTACGCAGTGGATCGGACAAAAAACAATTTTCGATTTGCGGATGCAGATATTCACGCATCTACAAAACCTCAGTATCAAATTTTATGACAGCAATCCGATAGGTCGGTTAATCACACGAGTAACTAACGATGTAGAAGTGTTGAATGAAATGTTTTCGTCAGGAATCGTAATGGTATTCAGCGATGTGTTCACGATAATCGGCATCCTCTACTTTATGTTTACCATGAGTTGGGAGCTGGCACTGTTATCTCTCAGCGTACTTCCGCTTTTGTTTTATGGAACGTTTCTTTTCCGCAAGAAAGCCCGTGAGGCATATCGAGAGGTGCGATTGCAGTTGGCTCGAATCAACACATTCATGCAAGAACATATCACCGGTATGATGGTCGATCAGATATTCAACCGTGAAAAGAAATCATATAACAAATTTTCAGAAATCAATGCCACCCACCGTAATGCAAACATAAAGTCGATTTTCTATTATGCTCTTTTTTATCCCGGTGTCGATCTCATCGGTGCGATTGCAATCGGACTTATCATTTGGTATGCTGGAATCGGCACATTGGAAGGAACGCTCACCGTCGGAACTGTTATCGCATTCTTTCAATTCAACGAAATGTTCTGGCGACCCATCCGCGATCTTTCTGAAAAGTACAACATCATGCAAACAGCGATGGCATCTTCAGAAAGAATCTTCAAACTGCTCGATGATGGGGCTTTAATCTCAAATCCGAAATCTCCAATCAAGATCGATAAGTTAAACGGCGAAATAGAATTCAAGAACGTTTGGTTTGCATATGTCGATGAAGAATGGGTTTTGAAAAATGTCTCATTCACAATCAAGCAGGGAGAAACGGCAGCGTTTGTCGGTCATACTGGTGCAGGGAAAACCAGCATTATTAATTTGCTTTGCAGGTTTTATGAATTCCAGCGCGGCGAGATTCTTGTAGATGGAATAGACATCCGCTCTATTAATAAGGAAGAACTTCGAAAACAAATGGCAATTGTTTTGCAGGATGTATTTCTTTTTTCGGGTGACATCAAATCGAATATCAATCTTGGAAATGAAGGCATATCGATGGATCGCATCAAAGCTGCTGCACGAGTTGTTGGTGCGAACCGCTTCATCGATAATTTACCGAACCATTACGATGAAGAAGTGAAAGAACGAGGCGCCACTCTTTCAGTCGGGCAAAAACAGTTGATATCTTTTGCGCGTGCATTAGCCGTTCATCCAAAAATATTGATATTAGATGAGGCAACATCGAGCGTCGACACTGAAACAGAAATCCTCATCCAGCAAGCGATTAGAAAACTTCTTCAAGGAAGAACCTCAATAGTTATCGCTCATCGACTTTCAACTATCCAGCGGGCGAATAAAATAATAGTGATGCACAAAGGTGAAATTCGTGAGATGGGCACGCATCAGGAATTGCTAGCTATGGAGGGAATTTATTATAAACTATATAGATTGCAGTATAAAGAACAGGAAAAAGTCGCGTTTTTTGAGAATCTATCATAATTTCCTATTTTGGATTTGACAATCATTTTTTTTGCTTAATTTCTGTGAGCTATGCGGGAAGAGATTAAACATCCCATGTAACATTTTAATCGGCTGGAGTTTTTATAATTTCTGGAAAAAATTCCAGCCCAGCAAATATTTAACATCTAATGCTTTACTTTTATTAACTTTGAAGGGAATGTTTTATGTTTCTCCATAGTATTTTGGTTATGGTTTTTATCTCCCACCTTGTTTTTCATGAACCAAGCGCTGCGGAGGATGGTTTAAAAACAGAAAGCGTTCATTTACCCGAAAAAATGAAAACAAAACGTGGCGCTGTGATTTTTTCGGTTTCCATGGATGATTGTTTGTCGTACTTTGGCGAGCTCAATGCGTGGAATTATTTTGTGAAAACTCAAAGTAAATATTATCAATTCGCTCTCTTCCTTCGCACTGACAGAAACCCTAAAGTTATTCAACGTTTTAAAAAAAGATTCAAGTTAGATTATAATGTTATTGAAGATCCAGAAGGTAAAATTTCTTCGTCTCTCGGATTTAAGGGTGGAAGTGCAGTCAAGATTTTTTCACATAGTGGTTTTCCTTTATTCAGTCGCAATCTTGGAAAAAAAACGAGATTATCGATCGAGGATGAATTTAAATACATTGATTCACTTATGACACGGTATGCCATGGGTATTGATTCTCTCGAAGAAATCGGCTTTATAACCTTGGATGACAATGAGTATCCAATTGGGAGACTTAGTAACAGTTCACCTGTTCAATACGAAAAAAAATCGCGTAACATTGTTATTACTGATGATTTATTTAAACAAGTTGTTGTTTTTAATTCTTCTGGGAAATTCATGAATTTTTTAGGTGCGGACATTCTCAAAGATTCCACTATAGTAAAACTAATTACGGCGCAGTTGGACTCAACATTGATTGCACTCTTAGTTATTAAAATAAATGGAGAAGGTTTTGCCTATCCACGTTCTTCTTTATTATTATTTGATCGTTTGAGTGATAAATTAATTGGAGAGATGGTTTTTAAGGAAGATAAATTTGTAGTGGAGGACCCTCTTAAAATCCACCCTAAAACTGGACAGGTTTTTATAAACCTGACTCTCCCAGTCGATAGCATTGTGCCAAGTTTAGTTAAAAATCACAATCTTGTTGGTATTATCGACCCTAAATCGAAATCGCTGACAACGTCTTTTGTTCAGCCAGATTCCATTTATTCCTTGGGCTACTATCCCTCTTTTTGTTACAAGACACGTTTTGATTTCGATGCTGAGGGTAACTGTTATGTTGTTCAGCCACTGTCAGGTGCCATCAGAAAATACGATCAGAATTTAAATCTAGTACAAACAATCGGTGTAAACACTCCATTCTTCCACATTGAAGCGCCATTAAAGAAGGGGTATAGTTTGGAACAAGAGGTGGAATTTATGGAGAATTCGACTCTCTTTTTTTCACTTGTTTGCGGAGAAGATGGGAACATATACCTGGGCTATAGAGAAAAAGAAAAGGTTAATTTCGTTATCTACTCAAAAGATGGTAACATAATTTCCCGATTTGAATCCCCTGGAGGAGCATTTATTTACGCTGACTCTCAATCCCAACTTTATTTTATTCAGGTTGGTGAAAATATTACCGTAAGAAAGATGCGTTTAAAATTCTTGTGAGAGGCTTACGATTTGTACCGATAGAGGTAGGGATAGAAATTGCAGGGTTTTCATACAAAGCAACAGGAAAAGAATTAGTATTGCATGGGATCAAAGAACTGAAATATGATTTTGCGATCCGAGGATTGTCGGTTTATTCAAAAATATTACTGACTTTTCTCCACCAATTACATTTTCTAATGCATGATTAGGGATAATTGCCATTTTCAATAATTTTTAGTAAGTTTCTTTGTAAGAATCATGTATTACAGAAGGAAAATATTACTAGCATTATTAGAGGCTGCTGGGGGAAATCTGAGTAGTACAGATATGGAAAAACTGCTCTTTTTATTTTGCATGGAGCAAGAAAAAAATCATTATGATTTTTTTCCATATAAGTTCGGTTGTTTTAGTTTCATGTCTTATCAAGATAAAAGGATTTTAACTGACCAGGGATATTTATCTGATGTAGAAAATTTTAAACTTTATCGGCGTAAATCTACATTCCATTTACTTAAATCAGAAGATAGGTATGCTATAAAAGATTTTGCAAGACAGACAAATAAACTGCGTGGAGATAAGCTGATAAGATATGTTTATTTGAAATATCCATACTACGCAACTAGAAGTGAAATTACAGATCGTGTACTGTCCGATGAGGAAAAAAATAGGATCGGAATGCAGCGTAAAACAGAGTTAAGCAAGTGTTTAATGACAATCGGTTATGAAGGATTAACTATAGATTCTTACATCGATAAATTAATGCAAAACAATGTTTCTATTGTAATAGATGTTAGACGCAATCCGATATCGATGAAATACGGATTCAGCAAGACGCGTTTAAGAAATTATCTAAATAAAGTTGGTATCGCGTATGAGCATATACCTGAGCTAGGAATTGATTCGTCGCTCAGAAAAAATCTTGAGACGGTGGACGATTATAATGAATTGTTTGCGGATTATGCTATGAACACGTTACATAATAGTGAAGATCATCTTTCGAGAATTACCAGAATTCTGGCTTCATATAATCGTGTTGCCCTGACTTGTTTCGAAGCTAAAGCGACTTCATGCCACAGACACAAAATTACAGAGCGCTTACACAAGCAAAAATATTGGAATACACCTATTGTTCATATTGTATAACATAAGAGGAGGCAATTCTGAGCTACTTACCGGATGTACTCGATCAAGCTAAAGTCTTGATCACCGTTAAAACCTATCCCCTCCCATCAAACAAGTATGAAGAATTAGTTCGCACTGCCGGTATTCTGGAAGATGGCAGGTGGATCCGTATTTATCCCATTCCATTCCGAGCACTTCCTCAGGACAAGAAATTTGAAAAGTACGAGTGGATACAACTTGATTTGATACGTAACAACAAAGATTTTCGACAGGAAAGCTACAAACCGAAATCAGATGTTTCAACCATACAAATTCTTAAACAAGTGGGGACTGAACATGAGTGGGCAGAACGCAAAAAGTATGTAATGAAAAAAGTTTATTCTTCATTCGAAGAACTTATACAACTTGCGAAAAGTAATGCAAAAAAGTCGTTGGCAACCTTTAAACCACGTGAGATTGTAGACTTTATTATTGAAGAAGATACACGCACTTGGAAAGAACAATGGTTAGCAAACTATGACCAATATGGTTTGTTTGATATCGACTCGAAAGGCGAAGGTGTTCTCAGAAGAATTATTGGTAAAGTCCCGTATAAGTACTCCTACAAATTTTTTTGTGAGAGTGAGACTAAACCGAGAACTCTGATGATAGAGGGTTGGGAAATTGGGGCTTTGTATTGGCATTGTCTAAAGCAAGCAGAAGGAAACGAATATGAAGCCAACAAACTTGTACGTAAAAAATATTTTGAGGAATTTTTAATGAAAAAAGACTTATATTTATTCCTTGGAACCACAAAACAGTATCATCTTGTTGCACCAAATCCCTTTGTTATAATCGGTGTATTTTATCCTCCGACTAAGAAAGATTTTGGACAGCAGAATTTATTTACAGAATAAAATTTTATACCCACACTAAATTAGATAGGTAAAAAAGTTGTACCGGAGCTTTCTTTTGGCGAGCCGGTATTTAGAAACTAATCTGGCTAAAGAAAGCAATTCCCCAATACAAATTTGGATACAAAAATATTTTCGATTCTCTCGAAATATTCAAGCAATACTTTCCCGGCGCAATTGTATGCAGCAATTACAAAGGCGGAATATCGGTTGACGACTGTGTGATGAGCGCTGAGAAGACGGTGAACAATATTTTACACTATATAGAAAAAGGTTGAA
>CAYYIJ010000040.1:18452-20857 GCA_964471945.1 uncultured Chlorobiaceae bacterium | reverse complement strand
AGACGGGTCAAAATTGGTGGGAAATATGGGTCAAATTTGAATGGGAATTTACAATCGAAAAGAAATCTATCGTTACTTTCCATAATTGAATCACAGCAATCTTCGGGAGTGGACTTGTTCGCCTTAGGTGAAACCCCTTCGGGACGGGAGCCAAGTTAAGCGTAGAATAACTTGAATGAATGCTACGCCAACATATTTTCTTTTGTTCTGGAGTTTTCTTAACTTTATTTAGATTATGATGACCAAAGAAGAAATAAAGTCAAAAGCACTGCCTATATTGAAAGATTATGGTGTTGTGCGTGCTGCCCTGTTCGGTTCATTTATTCGTGGAGAAGCTACAGATAAGAGCGATGTAGATATATTAATTGAATTCGTAGAAGGGAAAACACTTTTAGATCTTGTTGGTCTCCAGTTAGAGCTGGAGGAACAACTCAAAGCGAGCATAGATGTTATAACTTACGATTCTCTTCATCCCCAGCTAAGAGAAGCAATCTTAAAAGAACAAGAACCGATATATGAAACGTCAACCGCAGATATTCATTGATCATATTTTTGAGAGCATCAAACTTATAGAGGAATATACTGCGGGTGTTACTAAGGATGAGTTTATACATTCCGTGCGTATTCAAGACATGGTAATCCGTCGATTAGAAATAATCGGTGAAGCAGTGAAAAGATTGCCTGACGAAGTAAAATTGTTGTCACCAGAAACTCCATGGAAATAAATTTCTGGAATGAGAGACATTTTAATCCACGAATATTTTGGTGTTGACCTTAAATTGACTTGGGAAGTAATACAAAAGGAACTGCCTGTTTTAAAGAAATCGATAGAAAATATCAAAAAGCGGTTGGGTCAGAATAAATTTGATCTATAGATATTATTGATAAAATTTATTGAACCTGGATTACAATCTCCTTATCTTAAACTTGCTGGTAATCTTCGGGAGTAGACTTGTTCGCCTATGGCGAAACTCCCTCAGAGCAGGTATATATGTGTAAAGTGCAGTTCGTAACTGCACGAAATGCCAACGGAGTGCGATTGAGAACCGCACTCTACATCCACCGCCATAGATTCAGCCATACGTGGTAGCCGCACCCTGTATGGGTGTATATTTCAGAAAACACAGACATTTCGCCAGAGGCGGATAAAAAATCTGCAGTTGATATGTAACAGAAAATAACATATCGTTGACGATATGTAACATTTTTCGTATATTTGGTATATATCAATATTTAATGAAATAGAACGAAGAACAATGCCGTTTGATCCAAAACAGCCATTTGATTTACCTCTGTTACCGCCTTCGATAAATTTCAGACACGGTATATTTTTTGATGTTCTCCTAAAGACAAGAACGGAATTAGGAGAACTTAATGGATATTCATCGTCATTGCCGAACCCGATGCTTCTACTTTCTCCGGCAATAATAAAAGAATCGGTTGCCAGCTCGAACATAGAGAACATTAATACTACAGTCGAGCAGGTATTGCAAATGCAGCTTTTTCCAGAGGCGGAACGCAGACAACCCGACAAAGAAGTGTTAAGATACAGAGAAGCAGTTTATTGGGCTTATGAACAATTGGATAAACTCCCAATCTCGACTCGTCTGATACTGGGCATACATAAAAAGCTTCTTCCTCATGCCCATAGTGGGTATAGGAAACAGCAAAATGCTATATCCAACATTTCAACAGGAGAAATACTATACACACCACCGCTCGCGAATGAGGTTCAACGACTGATCGGCAACTTAGAAAAATTTATACAAGCGGATGATAAAATAGATCCATTAATAAAATGCGCCATTGCACATTACCAATTTGAAGCTATTCACCCATTTGGAGATGGTAACGGAAGAGTGGGGAGAATATTAATGGTCCTTTGTTTAGTAGAGCAAAAACTTCTTACGCTCCCAATTTTATACATAAGCGGTTACATCAACAAAAACCGCAGCGAGTATTATCGAATTTTGCGCGAGGTAAGCTCTGATGGGAAGTGGAATGAATTAATTTTATTTATACTTAAAGGATTTCATGTGCAAGCGAAGGAAACCAAACAAGTTCTCTTTAATCTTACAGATCTTTTTCGCGAAGCAAAGGAATGGATACGTGCAAAACATAAAAAGATTTATTCAGCCGATTTAGTTGAAGCATTGTTTGCTTACCCGATTATTACACCGGTTAACTTAGGTATACGGTTGGATGTAAATTACAGGACCGCAAGCAGATATTTGACCGAACTTGCCACATCGAAGTTTTTGAAGGAAAGCTACATCGGAAAATATCACCTATACATCAACAAAAGGTTATTAGATTTGTTAAAGGGGTAAAACATTTTGTTTTAACTATTCTTCTTTATACTTTATACAACGAATTTTGTATTAAATGGGCTTGACACAAAAATA
>CAYYIJ010000040.1:5986-18352 GCA_964471945.1 uncultured Chlorobiaceae bacterium | reverse complement strand
CTTCTTTATACTTTATACAACGAATTTTGTATTAAATGGGCTTGACACAAAAATAAGTATTATGATTAAACAAATATTTATTCAAAACTATAAAATTGTCGAATATCTTGCCGGATATCGAACGTCTGCATTTGTATTTCCTGCTGAAGCTATAATTGGTACATCATATTCATTAGCATAAATAATTGCATCTTTAACTGAGTGTTCGTCAAAATCGTAGCCACCACTAAAATTGATGACTACACGGCTCTCTGGATGATTTCGTTGATAATCAACTGCATATCGGATACCATTTCTTAACCACCCTGTAAATCCAATGGGTCGCCCGAAATCATCAGGTGTAAACACTTGAACTGCAAGGATTTTGCTATTCCAAGCTACACCTGCAATACCAGTGTTATTATTAGTTTCTGCTGCTGCAATTCCTGCCACATGTGTTCCATGTTTGGCCATATCACGCACGCTATATCCATCCGCTGTATAGTCTGGGCCAATGATGATCTTATTCGCGTCATCAAGGTCTCCATGGTCGGGCATTAGTGTGTTCTCATCAAGAGGTATCCCTGAATCTAAGATTACAAGGATTACATTTTGATTGCCGGTTGTAATACTCCAAGCTTGCTCTGCGTTTATATCGGCGCCAATCGTTCCACTTGGTGGTGATTGCCCCGTATTTTTCAATCCCCATTGATATTGATATGTTGCGGGTGACGTGCCATTGTAATAGGGGTCATTCGGTATAACATCTGCACGCATTATGCCTACAGGTATTACCTGTTCTATTTCAGAGTGCTTAATCATTTTTTTGATTGCATCGAATACATCTGCCGATTTGGGTATCTCAATCACTGTCCATCGAAGAATATCAACATCTTCTTTTAACTTCCCTTTAACATAATTAAGGGCTTGAGAGATATCATTTTTTGTAATACCCTTTTTTACTTTTACCGAGATCAATCCCTCAACATACTCGATCTCCTTGCCGTTCCAGAATCCTTTTAAAATTTTTCTACCAGCGATTTCCTCTTGTCCATAGAGTGGCATGAAGAAGCAACTCCATATAATAAACAATTTTATGTAAAATAGTATATTTAAATTATTCATGGTTATCTCCTCGAATGTTATTAATAGAGACTTTTGAAATATTATAAAACCATACCCGTCATTCCGAACTCCCGCCTGCTGCGGGTTGGTGTTTCGGAATCTAAGCGATTTTAGACCCTGAAATGAATTCAGGGTGACCCTTTGGGTGATTTTTCAGAAGTCTCTAATAAATATTGTTAGTTTATTTAAAAATTTGTATGATAAAATAAATAGGCGCACCTATAAAAACACCTTGAAGGTCTTTTAATCTGTTGGCGCAGTTTAATCAACTTATCAGGCGGATTCTAAGGGCGCCTTTTTTATGGTGGTGATCTATTCAACATTTATAACCATGCATACTATTTTGCTATCTTGTATCGATACAACCCAGCAGTTTGCTGCTTGATATACGCGGCGTAAAGAAATCCATTTTTCCGATCAATTCCCATCCTCCCTACCGGACCACCCACATAAATATATTTCCAAGTAATACCATCGTTGTTCGTTTGATAAACACCTCCAGCGTCAATATAAGCCTGACATGCAAAAAGTACAGAATCCGAATAAACTATTATTTGTTGAACAGAAGCAAAAGTTAATCCTTTTGCCACGCTTTGCCAAGTAAATCCATGATCTGTACTACGGCGGAACCCTCCTTGAACATATCCGAGATAAACAACGTTTGATCTGTACGGATTTACTTCCAAACATGCTGGGAGACCCGCCAATGTGTCATAAATTATCTTGAATGTATTTCCAGCGTTATATGATTTATATAAATATCCAAGCCATGAAGTTCCGACATAAAGTTCATTCGGATTTTTCGGATCTATTGCCACCGTGGTAACACCATCCGACAGAGGATAAATGTTCCCTTGCCATTCAGTAGGAATTGTAAACCATGATTGTCCACCATTCATTGTTTTTGACAAGCCCCCACCATGGGGGCCCACTGTTCCTGCATACAGTACATTACTATTAGTTGGATCAATAATTAAATGTGCTACCATAGTCTCCCAATCAACATAAATCCCTGAATCCGCTCTAAACCAAGATGAACCTTCATTTGTTGATTTTATTACCCCGGGTATAGCAAAATTTAATGAATTTAATCCGGCATAAATAATGGAATTGTTTTTTGTATCGAGTGTAATTTTAGATATTGAAATGCTATCGATAAGCTTGTTCCATGTTTTTCCCCAATCGTTGGACTTAAAAATTTTTCCCTGTGTTGCCGAACTAAAATCGCTTTGAAAACCAACGTAGATTATCCACGGTTTATCAGGTACAACTTCAATTGATGAGATATCGTTTTCACCTGCAAAACCAACAAAATCCCAAGTACCAATTTGTTCTGGTGGTTGAGGTGGCAGTGGTGGTGTGATGATAGGTGTACTGGTTTCACAACTTAGTGATAAAAATATTAAATATAAAATTTGAAACTGTTTTACTTTCTTCATATTTATTTCTCCAATTGATTTTCATAATTATAACACGTCTATCTTATCAGGACACCTCTTCGTGATTCAGAATATATTTACTCCTTAAGCCATAGGCTTACCTGTAGGTTCTAATTTTAATTTTACCTCATTTATTTTTATATAATTAACTCACTCTAAATTTGTGAGAGTAAGTTAAACTATATTTTATTAATATGCAAAAATATTTCATTTAATAAACAATTCTTACGTTTTTGTAAGTTGTTGTAATATAATAAGTTATAAGAAAGGATGGGGGGGGGAATATTTTTTAAATGTGCGTTTAATCAATCGATAAAAATGTTTAAGAAAAGCTACAACTATTTGTAAGCCTCTGGCTTAATAGAACTTTGGCATAGAGGAAGTGGAAAGAAATGTTCAAATATATTTTGTCATTTTTGGTATCGGTCTTCCAGATACTTTTTGTTCCTCAAAGATACTATTTACCATGTGATGAGTTGTCCGTCCATCTGCGCTAAATGGTTTTCTTTACGAAATTCCTTTAAAATTTCTGGAAGCTTCATATCTATAATGGTGATATCTCAGTTGACAGTTCTCCTGTGCCAAGATATTTACCGCCACGATTGGGAAACGGTCCAAGTTGTGCATACAAAAGGGTGGAACATGGTTTCCTTTCCTCTATATTTTAATTACGGAAAGGGGATTCATAAGGACTCACTTTTTCGAAATTCGGGTTCTTCACTTTTTAAATACAATGGTAGATATGTACCATGTGATACACTTTATCCGGAAGTTGGCTACTGGATAAAATTAGCAAAAGCAGAGACCGTACATATCATTGCTTGTCCGGCATGGCCTATTGGTACAGTGCCAGTACGAGCTGGATGGAACATGATTGGCTCAACAAAAAATAAAGTCTTGGTTGATACAATTATTCCGGGAAAAGGTTATTGGGTGAAAGCGAAATCTGTGGGTATTATCAAACTTCAATATGTACCTGGTGGAGTACCTGAACCGCAATTATGGCCTATATATTTTGATTATCCATCGTGGCATCCGGCTGGCCAGTGGATCGCTGCACAGCATGCAGATAGCGTTGATGAGAATGGAGATGGTAAATACGATATAATATTTGGAGGCGTTTGGCTTGTTCATGCAGAGAACGGCGTAAAGAAACCATTAGTCAGGTACGCTCGTCATCCTGAATGGAGTCCTGACGGCACACACCTTGCTTTTTATGACAGGCGTGATTTTCAGATTTATACCGTGAGGATTTTATGTCTTGACCCGCCAATTGTTGACACAAGCAGTTTGAGACGATTGACATATTGGGGAATGAACTTATACCCCGCCTGGAGCCCTGACGGAAAATCTATTGCATTCTTTGTAAGTATGGAAGGTATTTGGTTAATCCGACTTGATGGTTCATATCCAGTAAAACTAATATCAGGAGGGCAACCTAACTGGTCCAACGATAGTAAATACATTGAACCAAAATGACAGGTATGCAACATATAATGAATTTCCAAAGTATTCACCAGTTGGAAATATGATAACTTGTATTTCTCAACCCCGTTCAGGATGGCCTGCTATTTCGGTGGTAGACAGCATAAGTTCGGGTCTACAAAAGCTATCGCCTGATTATGTGTGGAAATATGATCGGAGTCCCGATGGAACAAAATTTGTGTTTCTATACTGGGAAGGGTTATGTCCAAGGTCCGGTGGGGGGCACTTGTGGATTATGAATATTGACGGCACAGGTTTAAGACAATTAACACAAGGGGAGGGTAACACTATGAATGTTCAATAAAAAAGGCTCCCCAAAAGAGTACCCATGATTCTAAGATGATCCGCCAGATCAGTTTCGTATTAAGCTTAGTTCAACTCATACCCACACTACTTCCATTTTAAAACTCCAACTTTCACCAGGTCATTAAAATATCTAGTTACAATCGAATCAGGAATGGAAGAATATTCTGCAATGAATAAATTACGGCACTCAGAAACAGTGCGTTTTCCATCTATAAAATTGACGAGCTCAAAACGTTGATTCTCGTTAAGTGGAAATTCTTTCGATTGATACCATTCTGCTTCTTTATGTTGAAGCTTGGTCTCAGGAAGTTTAAAGTCTAAAGGACCTCGTGTTAATCTGATAGGGATGCGTGTATCGGGTTGTTCATTGAGATCAGGAGCGAGGTCTGCAGCGTATCCTCTATCTTCTGCTAAGCTGCGGGGTAGTATAAACATGTGTTCAAAACGTTTCCCCAAATGGGAAAAAGTTAAATCAACAGGATTAAAAATTTCAAAAGCATCATTAAATGTTAAAATAGATTTTGCTGCGTTGACTTCAAGATTCATCATTGTTATCCCCAAATGTTCCGATTCTGCCCAAGTCATCGGAAGAGCTTTAATTGAAGTAGAGTTTAGTGATGTACGTATCTTTCGCACTACTTCACCGAGGCGCCCATATGCTTTTAATCTATGATACTCCAGAAGATCAATACCCTGCGGAGTCGAAAGATTTGCAAGGTACCAAAGTGATGCTGTTGCAATCATTTCACAACGTTCTAACTCGACAGGATCTACTTTATCAGGTGTGTCGTATGTTGTATGATGAGTATAATTTGAATGTGATAACATCACAGATGGAATTTTTCGATCAAGAAACATCATATGGTCGCTTCCACCTCTGAATGGTACGATTCGATAATTGAATTGAGATCGGCTTCCATTCGGGGTTCTGATATCCATTCTATCAACCATCGCAGCCATATTTTCAACGACATCATTCAAACAAGATGGAACTGAATGTGGAGTTCGGATAATATATAACTTCGAATGTAGCAATTCAAGATTTTCACCGACCATATCAAGATTGATATTCGCTAAGAATTTTCCACCTTCTGCTGGTCCGGCAAGCTCAGGATGAGAGTCGATGTATGCCATTGTCCCATACCATTCGGGTACCCAGAGGAATCGAAATGAGCGTTTGGGTGGCGGTAGTTTGTTGCCGTCGAGGAGTTCTTTTATTGTTCTGGCTATGTCAAGGATTGCACCGGAACCGCTTGCATTATCATTGGCAGATTCTTTCGGATGATCGAGGTGAGCACTAAAAATTAATTCTTCTTGGTGCCGTTCTTTACCACGAATGTGGGCAACCACAACATCCATGAAGAAGGGTTGAAGCCCCCTTCCTTTTACCCAGCCATTCATTACAACCTTCTGACCGGCATCGAGTAAACTCTTTATTTTTTCGCCCTGGCTATTCGATATATTGAATCCGAATGTTACTTTTTTCAATTCTTCTGTACGTGGCCAAATACCAGTGTAACGAATCATATCGGGATTTTCTTTCCCCCTTTTTTCGTCTAAATAACTAATCACTGCTTTTGCACCATATTTAATCACAGCTAAGCGATGGACATCTTCGCCAAGCCCGGATGCGAGAATAAATTTATCTTTTACTTTTTTCCCAATGTAATTACTGTCGTTCGTACCCTCACCGACCCAGATGATTTCTGCGGTTACGTTGCCAGGATTCGAGTACGTCATCAAACTCATCGGGATTTCTTTGAATGAAACAAGTTTTTCTTTGTTTGGTTGAATGATTGATAATTCCGCATCTTCAACTTCCCACCCCGATGGCGATTGCCATGTCTGGTAAGTTGTTCGACCATCTGCTCTAAACGATTCGATATAAGCATCTTTTTCAGAAAACCCATAGCTTTTTAATTTTTGCAAAACATAATTTGCGGCATCACGGTAACCTTGCGATCCTTGTACGCGATGAAATTTCGATATCTCGACTACGTGTTCTTTTGCTTTTTCGCCATCAAGTCCTTGAATCAGTATTTCTCTAATTCGTGGATCGAGAAGGTCTCGATGCTCTTGTCCGATAGAAATATAATTGATTGTTGTTATTAAGAGTAAAATAATAATAAAATATTTCATTTAACGACACCTTTTTAATACAAATGGAAAAATATGATTATATGAGATTACGAAAAATTTGGATGGATTTCAAGTTTGACTTAAAAAACCTTGTCGGGAGACCGTTAGTAATTGGGAAAATAAATAAGCATAGAAATAAATAATCTAATACTTGTGCAAACCTTCGAATCATTACTAACAAAGTTTCTTATGATAGGTTACAGCTCATGTTAATTTGTTCATTAATAGTTCTACACACTCTATTGGATTTCCGACGATCGAGATAAAGTTTGTGACATCTTTCATGCCATCGTAATTCAATTCAGTTTTTAGAGTTTTTATAAGAGGGGACCAAAAATCTCCGACGATAATAATTGGTTTAGGTTTGATCACGCTCTTATTCATGTATCTATAAAGCCTACCAGCGTAGAAATGAGAAGTCTGGTAGGCTTTCTAACATAGAGAGTTGGTGATTACGATTCTTTGCAATTAACAACAAGCTGGAGTGTCCATTCTCACCACGCCCATCATGATCCGGTGAGCAAAATATTGACAAATGTCGGCAGCTCATTCGGATGGCTCGTAATCTTCACCAAAACATATTAGCCGACAATATAAAATATCTGAAATAAATAATTAATCTCCAAAGCAAACACCTACAGCCCGTGCTGCCATTAAAAGTTGTGAATCAAGAGGAACAAGGCGTTGATGTTTAATCGCATCTTCGAGCTTGACGGTTACAACGTCTCTACCGCGAAGACTTACCATAGTACCAAACTCTCCCCTCGAAGCTGCCTGAAGTGCCATCGTACCGAATTTAGTACCAAGAATCCGGTCAAATGCGGACGGGCTTCCGCCGCGCTGGACATGTCCAAGCACTGTAACGCGTGTTTCGATTTTTGTTTCTTCTTGAATTCGTGCTGAAACAACTTCTCCGATGCCGCCTAAACGAATCGGATCGGTACGCTTCGAATCTTTTTCCTTAATGACATGGTGCCCACCTTCGGGTTTTGCTCCCTCAGCAACGCAGATAATGCTATAGCGTGCGCCCTTGCTGCGTTTCCACACGAAATCAAACACTACTTCCCACTTGAAAGGAATTTCTGGTATGAGTATAACATCTGCACCGCCAGCGACACCTGCGCCTAATGCTATCCACCCAGCATATCTTCCCATCACCTCGATTACAATTACGCGATGATGCGCAGACGCAGTAGTTTGTAGTCGATCGATCGCTTCTGTCGCAACCTGAAGTGCGGAATCGTGACCGAATGTTATATCCGTTGCATCGAGATCGTTATCGATAGTTTTTGGAATGCCGACAATATTCATTCCCCTTTTTGTTAGATTATGTGCGATGTTCATTGTTCCATCTCCACCGATTGCAATAAGAGCATCAAGCTCCCACTGATGATAATTATTTATGGCTATGTCAGAACAATCTGTAATCGTAATTCCCGATGTTCCTTCACGCGGGTAATGAAATGGGTCTCCTTTATTTGATGTTCCCAGGATCGTGCCTCCTAAATTGACTATTCCGGTAACATCGAGCCTTGTTAGTTCTCGTATCCGTCCTTCCACAAAACCTTCGAAACCATCGAGGATTCCAATTACTTTTGCATTGATATAAGTAAGAGCAGGTTTTGCAATGCTGCGGATGACTGCATTCAAACCCGGGCAATCACCACCACCCGTCAAAATACCGACACGTTTAATAACTGTTGCCATTAGAGGTATACCATCTTTGATCGAAAACTGTTTATTTATTGCTGTTCATTCAAACTCACCGGCGCAGTCGCTCAGGTACATATTTTACATACAAGTCTGATAATCGAGACCTAGAGATCTGATCTAAATCTTCATCATCACGGTCTCGTTTACGCATCATCTCAAAATCATCGAGATCACGCCCGCGCATTTTGTGTGCATAATCCCTTAATATTTCGATAAGCTTGTGTTGTTCAATTTTTGTCATGATAAATTATCAAAATGTTTTTAGAATTCGGTGAACACGAATCTGGAGGATGGCTTGGATTAGCATACCGAGATTTCCTCCGAATATAAAAAATAAAATAATTGGAATTTCATTAATATTAAATAATCCTAATTTCTTCGAAATAAGTAAACCAATGGTATATCCGATTCCGCCTCCAATCCACCAGAATGGAATACGAGTGAGATATGCTAACCAACCAAATGGTTTTTCAATCATAGTAGCAATTGTAGTAAACCATAGGTAGTCACTACCCCATTCAAAATACATAATGCTCCATCCACATAGAAGAAAACCGATAATGTTGTTTCCGGGTGAATGCGAGAAAAGATAATCCCATATTAAAAGCATTATACCTGCGATAAGACCGTAGAAAAAATTTCTTGTAATATTCCAGAAAGGTCGTTCCGAACGGTGATTTTTTATTATAAACATTAAAATCTACTATGCTGCAATTAACATGCTGATATCCCCTGCTCCCTCTCGAACAACTACTGGATGTTCATTTGTTAAATCAAGAATGGTGGAGAGTTCCAGTAAGCTATTTCCACCATCGAGTATTAAATCAACATTGTTCTCATATTCATTTTTGATTATTTCAGGGTCGTTCAAAATATTACTATTCGCATCAGTAACGCTTGCATTTAGTATCGGATGCCCCAGTTCCTTAACTAAAGTGAGTGAAATTTTATTATTAGGCACACGAATACCGACTGTTTTTCGTTTCGATATCATGCTTTTTGGTAATTGTTTCAATCTACTCGCCGGAAGAACGAATGTATAAGGTCCGGGGATAAGTTGTTTCATCAATCGGAAAGCGACGGTAGAAACTTTAGCGTACTCGCTTATATGACTAAGATCAGAGCATACAAAACTAAACGGTTTATTCGCATCTTGCCCCTTTAGCTGATAGATGCGTTCAATTGCTCGTGTGTTAAAAATGCTGCATCCGATTCCATACACCGTGTCGGTTGGATAGATGATGACGCCGCCGTTGTTTAACGCTTCCACTGCTTTTTGAATATGCCTCTTTTGCGGATTCTCGGGGTGAATTTTTAAAAACATGACTTTCTCCTTTCATTGATCTAAGTTGAATAGTTACTGGATTAGTTGTTTTGATGTTTCATCATTTATTGTGTGTTCTGCAATATTTTCTAAGCGTCCTCCAAAGTTTGATAATTTTTTATCGGTTTCATCGTATTTCTTTCGTGCATTGTCAAGATGAGTTCCCAGCGTATCAAAGACTTCGCGTACTTTATTAATGTCACCTTGAAGATGTTGAAGTGATCTTAAGATTTCGCGAGCACTTTGTTCTATTTTCATTCCACGCAAACCAAGTGCAATAACCTGTAGATATGCATAAAAACTGTTTGGGGATACCGGAATAACTTTTTTATTAATCGAATAATTGTACAATCCTGTTTCTTGTGCAAATGATTCATCTTTTATTATGACTTCGTAATAAATATTCTCAGCAGGAATGTACATAAGTGCGAAAGGGAACGTTCCTTCATCGGGAAGAATGTATTTTGATGCAATAGCATCAATGTGCTTCTTCACGTCATTTATGAAGGCTTTTTGAAAAGGTTTCTTTTCAACATCATTTTTTGCTGAGAGTATTCTTTTGAAGTTCTCGAGAGGGAATTTCGAATCGATTGGAACTAAATGATCGGAAGTCATAATAACCGCATCAACCGTTTGTCCATTACGGAAATGATACTGCATCTTGAAATGTTGTGGAGGTAAAACTTGCTTCAACAGATCTTCAAGAAGAAATTCTCCTAACCCGCCGCGTAATTTCGGTGCTTGTAATAACTCTTCTAACTTTGATACACTTTGTCCTAATTCTTTAATCTCCCGTGTGGCCTGTCCGAGCTCACCTAAATTCTTTTGTACATCACCGATTACGCGAGCAGCAGTATCAAGCCGATCTCCCACCGTTGTTGTCTGCGATTGGATTTGCTGAGCGATAGATGAAAGCTGCTGATTTACATTTTCGGTTACTAATTGTAAACTGCTGCGAACATCGGTGCGCATTGCTTCAACTTGCTGCTGCATTAAAATCATAGATTGATCATTCTGTGGAGTTTGTTCGATGGGGCGACGTTTTATGAATAAGAAAACGAGAACAGCTATGAAGATAACCAGAACACTCAACAAAATTTCCATCAGTATTCCCTTTCGAACCGCATCAGTTGTTGCATGGCATCCATACTATTAATAAGTTACAACAGACTTATATAAAAATCAAGTAATTGTTGCTCTTTTTAAAAAAAATCATTTACTGTACCTTATTGAAACTATATCATCATCTTTATCGAAAGAACCGCCGTATTCGATGAAAAAATCATTGAAGCCCGAGCAGATCATACGATTCGCGAATTAAAGCATCAAGAGCAGATTCCTTGATGTCATGTCAACGGAATCTATGGTTACATATACTGTACTTTGTGGTTTATATATCTTCCAGTGTATAATGATTGTTAAAAACAGTGTAGATTTGCCTGAAAAGGGAAAGCCAACGATTCCGATCTGCATCAAAACGAAATTCCTTTTTCATCATCAATAATAAAATTTTGTGAGAAATCCTTGAGCGGGTTTAGTAAAATATTCAATCTCTTCTTGCAACCCTACAAACCATTTATTAAATTGTATCTGATAGAAATGAAGAAACTCAATCTCAAAGGACTCACACTTCAAGAACTGGAAAATTACACTCTTTCCATCGGTGAAAAGAAATTTCGAGGCAAACAACTTTTTGATTGGTTGTACAACAAAGAAGCTTCCTCTTTCACAAAGATGAGTGCGATCGCAAAGCCGCTCAGGGATAAGTTAACTCAGGATTGTATCATCAAATCAATTGAGGTTGTAGATATTCAAGAATCGTTGGATGGAACAAAAAAATTCCTATTTGAATTAGAAGATGGCAAACGGATCGAAAGTGTTCTTATCCCGTCTCGAATAGCATTCGCAAATCCAGAAGCGAAAGAAGAGGAAGATCATAAACGCCTAACGCTTTGCGTCTCAACACAAGTTGGTTGCCCTCTTGATTGTAAGTTTTGTGCAACAGGGTTGATGGGTTTTATTCGTAATTTAACAACAGGTGAGATCATCGATCAAGTTTTGCAGGTAAAAAAATATATAGGGAAACGAATCACCAATCTTGTGTACATGGGTATGGGCGAGCCTCTCCTGAACTATGACAATGTCATGAAATCCATCGAAATTATCACAACGGGGATGAACATTGCTGCACGCAGAATAACGGTCTCGACTGTAGGATTAATACCCGAGATACGAAAAATGGCGGATGAGAACCGAAAAAATAAATTGGCAATTTCTCTTCATTCACTTGTTGATGGTATTAGAACTCAATTAATGCCAATTGCAAAAAAATATGGGGTTGAGGCGTTAATAAATGCGGTCCACTACTATTATCAAAAAGTAAAACGTCGTCCAACGTTCGAGTACATACTCTTTGACGGTCTGAATGACAATCTAAAAGATGCTGAGAATTTAATTAAGCTTTCGAGGAGGATCCCGTGTAAGCTAAATATCATTCCATATCATAAAATGAAATCCACTCAACATTTGAAGATTAGTTCAAGATTGCGGTCAAGTCCGAAAGAGCGCATAGATAATTTTGCTCAAAAACTTCGTGATGCTCATATCTCAGTCTTCATTCGCAGTAGTGCAGGTGAAGATATTGATGCCGCATGTGGACAGCTTATAACAAAAGGAGAGAAGTAGAAATCGAATGAAACACTTTATATATCTTGCAATGGTTTTCGTTTATTTCTCTATGGTTAATTCCCAACAACAACCTTTCCCAGAAAAGCTGCCTCGTAATCGTACATACGATGTGTTTCATTACAAACTAAATATCTCGATTGATGAAAGAAAAAAAACTTGCTGTGGCGA
>CAYYIJ010000040.1:0-5886 GCA_964471945.1 uncultured Chlorobiaceae bacterium | reverse complement strand
TTCATTACAAACTAAATATCTCGATTGATGAAAGAAAAAAAACTTGCTGTGGCGATGTAAATAAACAATTTCAAGTTTGGTCACAGGATGCGCCCGAAGATAATCACTATTGGTTTCTATGTTATGATTACCCTAACGATCGTGCCACAAGTGAGATGATCGTTACGGTGGAGAGACGTTTTACCGTTATAAGCAACGGAAAATTTCTCTGGCGGATGGAGAATTCGGTCGGTAACTCAATAACATACCATTGGTCTAAAAGTAAACCGAAATTTTCTTATTTGATTTCTCTTGTAGTTGGTGAATATATTTATCAACTTCAACGGGCTGCCGATGGAGTCGATCGACATCAAGCGATTGATGAACTAAGATGGTATGCAGTATGGACACTTGGCGATTCTACGCTTTCAAACATTGCTGATACATTGATCATAGCATTTAGAGAAAACCGCACGTGAAGCGGTAAAGAAAATCCGGTTAACAAAAAAGGGAAAAAAATAAAAATGAGATTGATACTTTTTGGTCCCCCAGGTGTTGGAAAAGGAACACAAGCGAAATTACTGTCAGCTAAATTAGATATTCCTCATATTTCAACAGGAGATATGTTGCGGGATGCAGTTGCTGAAGGAACTGAGCTTGGAAAACAGGCAAAAGCTTTAATTGACGCTGGACAGCTTGTCTCCGACAGTATTATGATTAACATTATTCGTGACGTGTTAAAGTCTGAAAGATGTAAAAATGGATTTATACTTGATGGATTTCCAAGAACTGTTCCTCAAGCCGAGGGGCTCTTCCACCTCTTACATCAACTCGGAATGGAAATAGATTTTGTGATAAACATGGAAATAGAAGAGAACGAAATTATTAAACGGCTTGGGAAGCGTTTATCTTGTAAAAAATGCGGAAGTATTTTTAATATTGATGGTGATAACCTTTCATACTCGAGTAAATGCCCAGCTTGCGGAGGAGAAATCTATCAGCGAGACGACGATAAACAAGAGACTGTGAAAAGGCGTCTGCACATTTATTTTCAATCCACTGCTCCGGTAAAAATATATTATCAAAGACTTGGACTACTTAAAACAGTCAATGCTCAAAACAGTCTTCCGCAAGTTCATCAGGAAATACTCACAGCAATAAATCACAGATGAGTTTTTCTTGGTTTGAGCCATCGAAACAGCCGATTATTGTTGCTCATCGCGGATCATCTGCGATTGCACCTGAAAATACACTCGCATCTTTTCGGCAAGCGATAGCTGATGGCGCAGACGCAATCGAGTTGGATGTGCATCTTACGAAAGACGGTGAGGTAGTCGTCATTCACGACAGTACGCTCAACCGAACAACAAATGGACGCGGGCGAGTCCGTGATTACACACTCGTGGAATTGAAACGGCTCGATGCCGGCAGTTGGTTCCATAAAAGATTTTCATCTGAAAAGATTCCGGCACTTGCAGAGGTGTTCGAGGAGATAGGGGATCGTGTCGAAATAAATATTGAAATAAAAACTGATGATTACAATGAGAGATCTGTCGGGATGCTCGAGAAATGCATAGAGCTAATCAATAAATATCAAGCAGCGAATTTTGTTTTAATATCGTCTTTTAATTACATGATTCTTCAACATGTAAAAAAACTCCAACCTGAAATTGCGACTGGAATATTATTTAATCCACTTAGAAATCTCCGATTATCAATTCATCACTTAATGGAAAAAACAAATGCCAAATTATTTATTTGTGCGAAATCGTATTTAAAACGAAGCATAGTCTCAAATCTGCATGAGAAAAAAATCAAAGTTGGAACATATACAATCAATGATAAAGCAGCATTAATTCGTGTCCTGAAAAAATCAGTTGACTTTATTTATTCTGATAATCCAGTCAAAATATCAGAAATTATCGTAAAATCGAGATAATGCTTTGATTTTTAGAAAATCTTTGTATCTTATACAGATAAAAATAATTAACCATAATGAAATTTTTTATATGAAATACTTTACGACGTTAGTTTTATTGATTCCGTTGATATTTTCGATGATATCGGTATCGCAATCACAGGATCTGGAGGAAACACTACAGAAATTGGCAGAAGATGCTGCACGGGGTTATGTACAACCGATTGTTTCAGGATTTGGTGCGGATTTAAACAGCGGCTGGATATATCGTGCACCCGAGACAAAAAAATTTGGTATCGATTTAGATTTTGGAATCGTAGCCATGGGAGCTTTTGTAGGTGATGTGAGAACATTTGAATCGAAAGGTTCATTTCAATTCGATCGTTTGATAATAGATGAAATGACGGAAAATATACCAACGTTTTATGGAACCCGTGATTCAATCAGGAATCAACTCTACATGCGTCAGCTCAGTGTTACAATAAGTGGTCCTACAATCGTAGGTTCTAAAGATGATTCCATCGCCGTTAATTTTCTTGGCGGTGAAGTTACATTTAAAATTTTTGATCCAATAACTAATAATTTAAAAGATACAACGGTTAATCTTCTACCAGCGGATCAGTTTATACCAGTTGGAGGGTTACTCGAGGACATCCCCTTATTACCATTTGCTGCACCCCAACTTAGCATTGGTACTTTTTATGGAACCAAGTTAGCCTTACGCTATATACCAGATATTGAGCTTGATAAAGAGATCGGTAAATTCAGTTATTTCGGTTTTGGGGTTCAACACAATCCATTTATGTGGATCCCACTTCCTGAACCACCTTTAGATTTAAGTCTCGGGTTTTTCACACAAACATTGAAGGTCGGTAAGATATTTGAAAGCAGTGCAACTTTATTCGGGGCGCAGGCAAGTAAGACATTTGGGCCTGGAGCTTTGAATATTACACCATATGCTGGCTTGAGCTTAGAAAGTTCTTCTATGACATTCACGTATGATTATATTTCGAAAAATCCTGTTAATGACGAAGAAACAAAGAAGAATGTAAAGTTTGAATTAGAAGGTGATAACAGTATTAGATTTACTCTTGGTTTTTCATTGAAGTTAGCGATACTAAAAATTAACGCCGATTATAATTTCGCTAAATACAACTCTGTATCTGCTGGTTTCGGTTTTATCTTCTAATAGTTTAAAATATTTTTCAGCTCATTTCACCGCCATGAATTATTTCATGGCGGTTTGTTTTAAAAATTATTATTGTATGCACACTTTTAGAAAATATTATTCTCCGTTGTGCTTGTTTCTATTTATGGTTGCATTCTTCTCATCTTGCACTAAAAGTATTGAAGAGAAATCCAATGAAGCAGCTCAACTCTATATAATTGCACAATCATATGTTGAGCAAAAAAATTATCATAAAGCTGAAGCGATGCTGAATCATGCAATCGAGCTTAATATTGAACAAAGACGCGACTCAGCTCTTGGTGCAAATTACCTCTTGCTTGCCGATGTCCGTCGAGCGCTCGGGCAATATGATAGTGTGAATGTCCACTTCAAATCCGCATTAGAACACGTTCGTTTCATAGCAAATCGAGACCTTGAACGAAAGATAAAATTGGCCTCCGCCAAATTTCATTTTGCGATGGGGGATTATCTTACCTCAATGCGATTAGCGACAGAGGTTTCAACTTCTGGCAAATTATTCGGAAATTCGGAAGATGTTGAAGCAGCACTCATGATTGAAGCAGAAGCAAGTCATCGAATAAAAAAATACGACAACGAGCTACGAATATTGAATGACCATCTCGTCAAAATGGAGCATATTGATGGTACTCAAAGTAAAATAAACATCTATAAATTATTAATGTCTGCGTATGCTTTAGCAAATAGGGTGGACGAGGCACGAAAAATATTTTCAATATGGAAAACGCTTGCCGATTCAACTAATGATAATCAATCCCTTGCATTAGCGTATAAAACATGGGGTACTATTCAGGAGAAATTAAATCGACCAGAAAGTGCTTTTAGCGCATACGCTGCTGCGCTCAGCAACATGGATAAGCAAACAGATAAAAAACTGCAAGCAGGTATTCTGTCGTCTTTAGGATATCTTGCATATAGCTCCCGCCAATATGATGATGCCCGCCGTTATTTTTATGATGCATTAAACGCAGCGAAGGGAATGAGCAATATTGTTCAGGAACAAATATTAAAGTTGATTTTGCTTGCTTGCGACTGGAAGATAGGTGGCTCAAAGAATTCACTTCTTACCACCGAATTACTTGAGCGGTGCACGTCTATTCAAAAAGTGTGTAATGATATCGGTTTTCGTATCGGTGAAGCCACAGCATATTATTTACGTGCGATAATAATTGAACCGACTGATACTTCGAATAGCAGTTTTCAATTTTACGAGCGGGCAGTAAGTCTATATAGGCAAACTTATCAACCCTTTGATGATGAAAGCGAGGAGGCAAATATCATTAAGTCTTTCCTATCAGGTGAAAAATCTGATTGGTATGAACCACTTCTCAGATACTATTGCAATCAAGGACAAATAAAAGATGCTTTCGATTTATCTCAGGAAAAAAATCTCCGAGACATTAGACGATACTTTTCTCAATTGACGATTAATAAAACAAACACCACTACAAATAAATTACTTAAGGCACTTCAGTGGAAATATATGGAGCTGCGATTGTTAGAACGGGATATCATAGACGAGATTTCTAAGTGTAAAGAAGCTGACTTTGAGCGAATACAACTCCTCAATAAACTTATTCCCGAACGGATATCAGAATCTAAATTGATGATGATGGAGCTAGCTTCACAAAATTCTAACTTTCGGTGGCTGCTCGAATCTCGATCACCTCAATTGCGTGAGATTCAGGATTCGCTAAAAGAAAATCATTCTCTTATAGAATTTATTCCATCATCTAATATGCTTTTTAGTTTAGCAATAAGCCGGGATACGGTTGTTATTAGCAAAATAACGGTTGATCATCAGCGTCTTCTCTCATCAATTAAAGAGTATAATACTTTGATTGGTGATTCACGATTAAGTGATAACACAGCATTTTTTGCCGAAACGCCAAAAATAAATCGAATTAATGAACTTTCTTCTATTCTTGGGAAAATGCTATTCGAGCCGATTCTACCTTTTATAGTAAAAGCAACAACATTGTACATAGTGCCTCCAAACGAATTTGAGTGGTTGCCTTTTCATACACTGCAATTGGGAGGGATGCCAGTTATCGAACGGTGGAATATAAGTTATTTACCGTTGACTGCAGTATTATTGTTTCATGGAAAAGCAGAGGGTATAATTCAAAATATAACAGGAGTTGGTTTCTCTGCATATTCAAACTGGGATGTTGAATATGAGTTGAAAGACATTCGAAGTTTCTACGATAGTACACGTATGTTCTTTAATAAAGATGCAATACTCGATAACTTTAAAAATAAATCATTCGATTTACTTCACCTCGCAGCTCAATTTAGACTTGATAAAGATGTGCCGAACAATTCGCATTTCATATTTTCTGATGGCAGAACAGAATATGGTATCCGTGAGGTACCACTAGGTGATATTTTTCAAATCAAATCCCCCAAGGCGTTTGTAGTTAGTAATATCACACCGACTGCAGGTGAGTTCTATCGTTACGCACCACTCGCGTTTTTGTCAACGGGAACCCCCACAATTATTTCAACCATGTGGCAGGGAGATCGAAAAGCCAAGAGATATTTTGGCGAAGTGTTTTATACAAGTTTAATAAACCGTGTGCCAGTCCCTCAAGCTTATCATAAGACAATTAATGCACTCATTAAAAAAGAAGAATTTAATCGGAGATACAGATGGGGATTGTTTTATCGGTTTGGGAAATGATTAAAACTTACATCTGTGTTATTTTGACATAGTCTTGAAATAATTTCTTTATCTTTTCATGCCACTCTTCCAAAAGCGAATATGCAGTAGGCACGACCA
>CAYYIJ010000039.1:0-21303 GCA_964471945.1 uncultured Chlorobiaceae bacterium | reverse complement strand
ATAGTTATTACTAGAGACTTCTGAAAAATCCCTCCATTTGTCACCCTGAACGCCCGACTGCCAAAGTCGGCCATAGTGGATGGCAGGCAGGAAGTGAAGGTTCTCAAATTCTTTAGAATCGATATGTTTCGCTTCGCTCAACGTGACAAAATAAAATAATTCAGAAGTCTTTGCTACTTATTACTCAGACTCACAATATGGTCAGATACAAGAATACGACCACAATGCTCACAAGTATAAAATTTTGAATTCTGCCGGATTTCTAAAATCTTCTGAGGAGGAACACGACTAAAACACCCTCCACAAGCATTCCGTTTTATTGGTACAACAGCAACACCTCCTTTTGCTTTTCTTATTCTTTCGTATTTTTCAAGGTCACCTTTATCAATCCGAGCTACCATTTTTGCCCGCTCATGTTTTAATTTTAATTCTTCTTTTTCATGTTCTTTGCTAACCTCTCGCAATTCTTTCCGCCGTTCACCAAGTTCTTCATCATCATTTTCGAATTGTTTTGTAAATGTTTCGATATCTTTCTTTGCAACCTCCATCTTACCTTCAGCTATTTCGAGTTCTATTTCCAATTTCTCTGACTTTTTATCTGCTGCATCAATTTCCTTAGTCAGAGCATCATACTGTTTGTTCGATTTAACATTTAGCTGTTGGTTCTTATATTTTTTAATTTTTTCTGCAAGATCGATTATCTCTAAATCAGCATTATCACGACTAATTTTTAATTGTTTGATTGTAGTATTTAATTCTTTTATTTTTAATTTTAATGTGTTTACACTTTCTTCCAGTTCCTCAACTATCCTGGGTAAATCGCCCTTAAGATCATGAACGTCTTGTAACTGTGAATCAATTATCTGTATTGAATATAAATTATTAAGTCTATTTTCCACCGTGATTTCCTTTAAGATTTAAAGTAATAAATAGTATTTCTAAAGATTTTTGTTGTTGCTATTTTAGTCTTCCAATTTTGTTCCCTAATCTGTTCTCTTAAAACTTGAGCCACTTTTTCGATCGCCGGATATTCTGTTTCAAAATGTCCTGCATCGATTATAACCATTTTATTATTCCCATCCATAAACCGATGATACGGAATATCACCCGTAATAAAAACATCCGCTTCCTGTTCAAGAGCATTTTTGAGTAAATCAATACCTCCACCTCCACACACTGCCACCCGGCGAACAGAAGAAATATTATCACAACTATACCTAAGTACAGGAATACGAAGTTGACGTTTTACGAATGTCAGGAATTTATATAGCGGCAACCTTTTTATCAAACTACCTATAGCCCCTGCACCATAATCATTGCTCGGATTCATTAGATCGTATACATCGTATGCAACCTCTTCGTACGGATGTTTAGCTTTCATGACAGTTATGACATCCTTTAGTTTCCATGCTGGAACAACCATCTCTAATCTACATTCATCGATCTTTTCAAGATTACCCTTTCTACCTATGAATGGATTTGCGGTAGTAAGCGGTTTAAAAGTTCCATATCCAGGAGTTTGGAAAGAGCATGATTCATATCGTCCAATTACTCCAGCACCTGCATGTGACATCGCAAGCATGATTTTTTCACTATGGGCGAAGGGAACAAACACTACAATTTTTTTTTGAACATGCTGGTTCTTTAGTAAAAAATCAACATTCTTTAAATTCAATTTTTCTGCTAGGGCAATGCTCACACCATTTTTTGTAAAGTCCAGATTAGTATGGGCAGAATAGAGCAGAATGTTGTTTCTCACCAATTCTTTAACCATCCTCCCTATTCGTTCATCAACTACAATATTCTTTAATGGATGGTATAAGAGCGGGTGATGACTGATTATCAGATCGATGCTTTTCTTACGAGCTTCTTCAATAACTTCATCAGTTACATCTAACGTAACTAGAATAGACCTAATTTTTTGATTATAGGAACCAACCTGGAGACCCACATTGTCATGTTTCCAAGCAATTTCATACGGTGCCCATTTCTTGAAAATTTCCTCAATTCCCCTAAGTGTTACATAAACCATAGTTGATAGAAAAAAAATGTCCCGTATTGAACGGGACAATCAGTATACTTGTTAATATATAATGGAAAATGGATTTCGCAAAACATAATTCATAGGTGTATAATATATCGAATTTTGAATTGAAAATCAATTATTTATCGATATTAATATCTCTTAGTTTAATTATTTGTTTTTCAAGGTGAGTTATATCGTCGTTGAATTTAGTTAAAATATTTTTTTGTTCATCCGATTTCGATTGACGTAGCAAAATGTCGGTACTTATTTTGATTGCAGCAAGGGGATTATTGAATTCATGACACATGGTAACTATTAACTCCTGGACCGCTTCCATTCTTTTCTCAAGAATCATTTTTTCTTTTTCAGTTTCAAGAAGCCGCTTGTTAACTTGAAAACGCTCTAATATACTGAGAACCGTTCTGGGAAGAAGCGTGTCGATCATTTCCTCCTTGATCAAGTAATCTTCTACGCCATATTTCATAGCTTCGATTGCAATACGGAAATCTTTGTGGGACGTGAGCAATATTATCGGTTTAATGATTTTGGAATTGAATATTTCTTTAACGACTTCGATTCCATTCGATTTTGGAAGGAAATAATCCAATAAAATAAGATCAATTGTTGGATCAGATTTTAAATTATCAAGTCCTTCTTGCCCATCTTTAACCCAAACAACCTCGAAATTCTTATTTTGAGCCGGTCGAAATCGATGCTTGATGATTTCCACAAATTCTATATCTTCATCAATAAGGAGTATTTTAATATTATTTTCCATCTGTCCCTTTTCGAGTATACAATTTGTATTGATAATATGCAAACATTTTTTTAAAAAATCCAATAAAATCGTTAAATTAATTCCAATGAGAAATAACATAAACAGCACTATTTTTTTACGCAGAATGTTTTTCGTTGACATTCATTGCGAAATTCATTAAATTTAGTAGTTTTGAGAAAAACCATTCAAAAAATATTTTTGTCGATAGCGAATATGTTGCCTCATTTGAAGCTCCATAGCATTATTTCTAAGATTAACGCTAATGATAACATCGTTTTAGTTATCGGAATGGTTGCACTTATAACCGGAATTTTAATCGACATCTTTCTAATACGTGTAGTTTGTCTATTTATAGTTATTGCAACTTCGATTCTGTTATTCATCTCTCTCAGGATGAAGTACTTTCACCCATTTATGAACAAAAAGGAACCTAATTCGATTTCTCAATCAAATCAAAAAAATGAAATGATGAAAAAATTAATCTTTGATGATTTTCAACAATCCAGCCATGGGGATTTTAAATATGATGAGGTTAGCGAAAATTCATTTAAACCATTCAATGAAATAGAAGAATCAAAAACTACGAATCATCTTTTTAAGACAACGTCATTTAAAAAACTCCATGTTTTACCACAATTCCAAGTCACCGATTTCTTTGATGTTAATTCAGAAATATTCAAAGGAGAAACAGAACCACGAACTGAATTTAATTTCCTTTTAACTAAAGTTCTGAATGTAATAAAAGAAGTTTTGTTTGCTCATACCGCTGCTTTTTTCTGGGCAAATCGAGAGAAACAACAAATGATCATAGAATCATATGTTTCTGATAGTCCGAGTTGTTTTACATCTCGAAGATTCGCAATGGGACATGACCTCGTCAGCAAAGTCGCAGATTTCGGTAAACCAGAATTCATCTCAGAAGTAAATTCCCTTTCAGAAGCTGAATTACTTCATTATTATGAACATCCTACACAAATAAAATCGTTTATTGGAGTACCAGTTTTTTTTATCCGTGGTAACATCACTGAAACTGGTGCAAAACCCATAGGAGTGCTTATTGTTGACAGTAGAGCTACTGATGATTTCGGGGAGGAGACGTTAACACTCCTCGGACAGTTTACTAAATTAATATCTGCATTAATAAAAAGTTACAACGACAAATACGATTTACTTCTCGATAGCGAGCTTCTTAGTTCGATCCGCCGTTTACAGGAAAGAATCAAGCAAAATTTCAAGCTTCCAAGTATAGTGCAATCGCTTGCGGAAGAAACTTCAAAATTAATAAATTGGGATTATCTTTCGATCGTATTATACGATGAAGCGAAGCACGCATGGGTTGCCAAGAAAATTACCAATCGCATTTATGAAAGTTACATTGTAACAGAACAGGCAATTGATTTTCCGGAAAGTTTAGTCGGTCAAACGATTAAAAATAATGAACATACATATGTCGATGATCTGGAGACAAATACAACTCCCCGATATTATTCAGAGGAAAAACTTAATCCAAAGGGATCGTTCATCTCTCTACCCCTTAGCTCTCTGAACAAATGTTACGGTGCAATCAATATCGAAAGTCGTGAAAAATCCAATTTCACCAGACGCGATATCGATATGCTCTACCGCATGGCAGAAAATACCGCATATGCTCTCGAGATTTACTTTATGCAGGAAATGATAAATGAATATGTTATCATAGATGATGTTACAGGATCGTATTCTAAAAAATTTTTCATGCAGCGTATAGAAGAGGAACTTCAAAGATCAGACGATTCGGGAACTGAACTATCGTTATTATTCGTTACAATTGATAAAACTGAAGAAATTGTCGGGCGGTTCGGCAATGAAAGTTTCGAGAGGGTTATGCTAACCCTGGCAAAAGCTGTTCGCTCCAGCGTTCGTTCATACGATCTTGTTGGACGATATGACACTAATCGTTTCGGGATATTGTTAATCAATACTGCTGCAAACGAAGCGTATATCTGGGCAGAAAAGATACGAAAAAATATCGCAGGATTAGTAATCAATATTGACGGGAAAAATATCTCCATTACAATAAGCGCCGGCGTTGCAGGAGCGATGGAGGGAATGAAAAAAGAAGAATTAGTAGGCAATTCGGTTGCAGTGCTAAATGCTGCTTCGCAAGCCGGCGGAAATGTTGTAAGAGTTTTTTAATTAATCATATCTAAAAAAAGAAAGATACTATATGGCAAAACAACAATCGTTCGCAGATAAGGCGATGAAAGCTGCGATGCAACGCGGTAAAAAATGTCAAGTTTGTGGAACCGTCAAACAACCGATCCTATATGTTAGATCAGAACCATCAAAACACGGTAACATTCGATTCAATCACCGTCGAATTCAATTGTGCAAATGTAACGAAAAAGAGGTTTATGCGTAAATCTATTTCAGATATCATTCAATTTATAATTCAAAAAAAATAAAGTGTTTCTAGGAAAAGTTATCGGAACAGTCTGGGCTACACGCAAGGATGAAGAACTTGTCGGGATGAAATTTCAACTCGTCAAGCATATTGGATTAGACTATAAACTCAAAGATACATTCGTTGTTGCTGTCGACACAGTTCAAGCCGGCGTAGGTGATGTTGTGCTCGTTTGCAGCGGCAGTTCTTCTCGTCAAACCGCCCTAACTAAAAATAAACCGGTCGATGCGGTAATTATGGCGGTCGTAGATAAACTGGATATTACTGAATCAACATAAAAAATAATCGTGTTTTTTGCAAAGGTTATCGGAACAATCTGGGCTACCCGAAAAGATGAAAATTTGAAAAATTTTAAACTTCAATTCATTCAGCCATTAAACGCTCATCGGGAAAAAGTAGGCGATCCAATCGTTGCAGTAGATACTATTGGAGCAGGAGCGGGCGAAATTGTTTTTTACATCACAGCGAGAGAAGCAACTATCCCTCTTCCAGTAGAGATGGCGCCAGTCGATGCAAGTATTGTTGGAATCGTTGACCGAATTGATGTTTAGTTATCCTTTAAAAAGCGAACGTGAGTTGCCGCAGATGTGGGAAGAATAGGAAACGTTATGCCAAAAGTGAATAAACAATTTACCTCCCGAGAAAGTCAATCGCTCGATAAGTATCTTCAGGAGATCGGGAAAGTGGAACTTCTAGATCCTGAAGAAGAAATCGAGCTTGCGCGTCGGATAAAAAAAGGAGATCAAAAAGCATTAGAAAAACTAACAAAAGCTAATCTCCGATTTGTAGTCAGCGTTGCCAAACAGTATCAGAACCAGGGGCTCTCACTGGGTGACCTGATTAATGAGGGAAATCTTGGTTTGATAAAAGCGGCCAAACGATTCGATGAAACACGCGGTTTTAAATTCATCTCTTATGCTGTGTGGTGGATTCGCCAATCGATTCTCCAAGCCCTTGCCGAGCAATCTCGTATCGTCCGATTACCTTTAAATCGGGTTGGGGCATTAAATAAAATCGGGAAAGCTTTTAGCACACTCGAGCAGGAATTCGAGCGTGAACCAAGCGCCAGCGAACTTGCTGAAGAACTAGATATGTCCCTTTTCGAAGTTGCCGATACTTTAAAAATATCGGGGAGACATCTCTCGATGGACGCTCCATTCGTTCAAGGTGAAGACAATCGTTTATTAGATGTTATACAAGACGAACGAACACCGATGCCGGATCATATTCTTATCAGAGAATCTCTTAGCAAGGAGGTCGAACGAGCTCTTAGCACACTGACTGAACGTGAAGCTGAAGTAATTCGATTATACTTCGGATTAGGTAGAGAGCATTCACTAACTTTAGAAGAAATTGGTGAAAAATTTCAACTCACACGTGAACGTGTTCGCCAGATAAAAGAAAAAGCAATCCGACGATTACGACATGCTACTCGCAGCAAGCAATTACGAGCATATCTCGGTTAAATCATTAAGCCATCTACTAAGACGACTGGCTCAAATTTCTCTGCTTGGGATTTTATTCTTTCTACTTTCTCCTGTTTTCCTTCTATTCCTTGCAGGTTGTTCAACTTCTTCAACAATTTCATCTGATTATACAAATATCCTAACCGATTCACTCGAACAAGAAGAATTCTTAATGTTGGAAATTGAAATGGGAGATGAGGATGAAGCCCAAATTACCCAATCTCCGATAAAAGTATTATCAAATGAAAATAATTCAGCTATCGACCGACAGAAATTATTAACTGATATCATGGCAATGATGGGAACAAACTATAAGAGAAATGGAAATGATAGTACGGGTATCGACTGCTCTGGCTTTACTACTAAAATATTTAATGATGTTTTAAATATTGAGTTACCCCGCTCAAGCCGGATGCAATACGCTGTCGGCAGTACTATTGAAAAAGATAGCTTAAAGTTTGGTGATCTCGTGTTTTTTAAAACTAGAAAACAGATTCCTTCACATGTTGGTATCTATATCGGGGATGGACTTTTTGCTCATGCAAGTCTTAAAAATGGAGTAACAATCTCTCTGCTTACCGGTAAATATTATCGGGAACGTTACCTCGGTGCACGGCGAATTATCGAGTAGGCAGTTCTTTTGGTTTTCGTTTTGTCGATACTTATATTTGTTAAGGAAATAATAAAATATTATGGCAGTATTACCTATATTTACAGATGGCGCACCTATTCTGAGGAAAAAAGCAAAGCCCGTGAAAGAAATGAATGACGATGTCGTTCAATTCATCATGGATATGTTTGAAACAATGCGTAGAGCCAATGGTATCGGATTAGCGGCAAATCAGATCGGAATATTAAAACGCATTGTAGTTGTTGATATATCTGAAGTTGAAGGAATGGAACATGTTAAGCCATTAACTCTCATCAATCCAGAAATTATGGAGAGGCGAGATAGATGGATAATGGAAGAAGGATGTTTAAGCATTCCTAATATCCGCGGCAATATTGAGCGGCCAGAAAAATTGAAGATAAAATATAAAGACACAAATTTTAATGATAAAGAGACCGAAGTTGATGGATTGTTAGGACGGGTAATATTGCACGAAATTGATCATTTAGATGGAATACTTTTTATAGATAGATTACCACCTTCGGAACGAAAACAACACACCGACGCAATTAATAAAATTCGTAACGGTGAGATTGAAGTCAGCTATCCTACCGTTAATGCGATCAATATTCAAGTCTGATAAAAGAATTAATATAAATATATGCGAATCGTATTCATGGGAACTCCTGACTTTGCTGTACCAAGCCTTAGGACCCTAATAGAAAATAACTACGAGATTGTGTCTGTTGTTACTGTTCCTGATAAACCAGTAGGAAGAGGATTACAGCTTTCATTCTCAGCTGTTAAACGATTTGCGATTCAACACAATCTATCTATCATTCAACCGGAAAAATTAAAAGACCCCTTGTTCGTTCAACAATTAGAATCTTTCAGACCAGACCTCTTTGTTGTGGTAGCATTTCGGATACTTCCAAAAGAAGTGTTTTCAATTCCGAGATACGGTTCCTTCAATCTTCATGCATCGTTACTGCCACGGTACCGCGGCGCGGCACCAATTAATTGGGCGATCATTAACGGTGAAAAAGAAACTGGTGTTACAACGTTTTTTTTACAGGAAACAGTTGATACCGGTAATATCATCCTTCAAGCTCGTGTACCGATAAGCGACAATGAAACTGCGGGCGAGTTGTACGATACGTTAGCAGAAATCGGATCTGAAATTGTTTTGCATACCGTCCGTCTAATCGAAATTGGCAAGATAATTATAAAAACACAAGATGATTCGCTTGCATCACCTGCTCCAAAAATATTTAAAGAAGATTGCCAGATCAATTGGCGAAAATCGGCAATTGAAATACATAACTTCATTCGGGGTCTTTCGCCTAAACCTACTTCATTCACCCATCACGACGATGTACTATTGAAAATATTTCGCTCCGCAATAAGCACGCACCAACAAGTCGGAACTGCGGGTGAAATACTCATGGCTGATCGTCGATTAGTTATCGGCACCGGTAATGGAGTACTGGAAATTCTTGAACTTCAACAAGAAGGAAAAAAAAGATTAAACGCAGAAGAGTTTCTGCGTGGTTATAAGATTAAAGTCGGTGATAAATTAACATGACAAAAAATGAACAAAAAAGCATTGTACGAGAAATTGGATTAATCATCCTCCTCTCAATTTTTCTTGCCCTAACCTATAATATTTTTTCACCAAAAGGGATACCTGTTATACGAAAAGAAATAATCAAGATCATAGCGCCGGATTCAATTTTATTTTCGTCACCTACTCGAGTGGAAACATCACTCACAACCATCGACATGAGTAATACAATAACGAATCTGCCTGAGGCGAATAAAACGAATACAAAAGTTATTGCCCCGCTGCATGAAAAAGCAATGCGTAATCCGGATTCGATGGCAGAATTGTATGCCGGGAGTCGAGATGCTGTCTTTAAGATTATCAATCTTCAACAGCTTAAACGACTTTTAGCGGAGCAACGGGGGATACTATTTGATGCACGAGATGCGAATGAATATCGTCAAGGACATATAAAAAATGCACGTAGCATGCCTGGTTTGGAACCCGATCAACATTTTAACGAGCTTATCTCCATCCCGCGTGATACTCTGATAATTATTTACTGTAATAATCCGGAATGTCATCTTGGTCATGTGTTAGCCGATTTTATGCATCAGTTGGAATTTAAAAATATTTATATTTATGACGATGGATGGGATGGATGGGTTGAGGCAAAAATGCCTATAGATACAACAATTATTGAGTAAACATCATGAAACAGATTTTTTCAAATAAATATCTCCTTCTCTTCTCTCGCATCATTCTCGGCGTCGTATTTATCTTTGCGAGTATCGAGAAGATCGCGTTCCCGGAACTTTTCGCTTTGAATGTACAGGCGTACAAAATACTTCCCACATCGCTTGTGAACATCACTGCTCTTATCGTTCCATGGATGGAATTGATTTGTGGTATTTTCCTTATCAGTGGAGTGTTTGTTCGATCAAGCTCGGTCATTCTTTCCGGCTTGTTAGTTGTGTTTATAATCTTAATTTTTTCGGCCCTCCTTCGTGGATTAAAAATCGACTGCGGCTGTTTTGGTTCTACGTCTACACCTGTTAGTTGGATAAGGATAATCGAAGATATCGGACTTCTTATATTAGGATTCCATATCTTTTATTTTATGGAGCAACTGCCAAAACAAAGGATCATCGAACGTTCATATCACCAATCTTAAGTTTGCATTTCTCTTTTTCTTTTCCTATCTTTTTCAAGTGATTTTATTAAGAACCATTCGAATCACACCATCATTAGTTTTTGTTCTTCTATTTCCATCAAATATTTCTAAACGATTTTAGACGAGCAATGCACGCAATTATACAATTCTATAATTCTTCTGTCGGAAAAAAACTCATAGTAGGATTGACCGGTCTATTTCTCATCAATTATCTGGTGATTCATTTATTCGGTAATCTTCTAATTTTCAGAAACGACAACGGTATAGCCTTCGATGAGTACGCAGAAATATTGCCTCAAGTAGTAATCATCCGCATTATTGAGATCGGACTTTTCCTGATTTTTCTATTTCATATTATAACAGCAGCATATACCTGGCTCCTGAACAAGCAAGCGGGCGGTAAGCAATACCTTGTCTGGAAGAAAGGACAAACAAGTAAACTTTCATCCCGAACCATGCTGCTTTCTGGCAGCATTGTATACGTCTTTCTTGTTATTCACATGCGGCAGTTCTGGTATGCTTCGAGGTACGAGGCAGGCGAACATTTCTCGATGTACGAAGTTGTGAAAACAACGCTTGCCGAGCCGGTGTACGGTATCTTTTATCTAATCGCAATGTTTCTTCTGGGCTTTCACCTCCGCCACGGTTTTCAGTCGGCGTTTCAAACATTTGGCATAAGAGGTAAAAAATTCGAACCACTCATCGAGTTGGTCGGTGCAATATTCTGGCTGTTGATTCCCCTCGGTTTTGCATCGATGCCGCTCTACTTCCTACTGAATTTTTAAATGATTGGATTTAATTATGGTTTTAAATTCTAAAATACCCGAAGGTCCCATCCAGCAAAAATGGGATAACCATCGTTTTAACATGAAGCTCGTTAATGCAGCGAACAAACGAAAATATACTATCATCGTAGTTGGTACTGGCTTAGCCGGCGCATCGGCTGCTGCTTCACTTGCAGAGTTAGGTTATAATGTTATTTCGCTTTGCTATCATGAATCACCTCGCCGTGCTCACAGCATCGCTGCTCAGGGCGGCATTAATGCACCTAAGAATTATAAAAATGATGGTGACAGTATTTGGAGGCTTTTCTACGATACTGTAAAAGGCGGCGACTACCGCGCACGTGAGGCAAATGTTTACCGGCTTGCACAAGTAAGCGGTAACATAATCGACCAATGTGTGGCACAAGGCGTACCTTTTGGCCGCGAATACGGGGGATTGTTAGATAATCGATCCTTTGGCGGTGCGCAAGTCTCAAGAACTTTCTATGCACGGGGACAAACGGGACAACAACTCTTGCTCGGCGCATACAGCGCATTATCACGGCAAATTAATACCGGCAGAATTAGTTTCTATGAGCGGCGTGAGATGCTCGATCTAATAGTGATTGATGGGCAGGCACGCGGAATTATAGCGCGTAACTTAGAAACAGGTGCTCTCGAACCGTATGTTGCAGATGCAGTAATTTTGGCTACCGGCGGCTATGGAAATGTTTTCTACCTTGCCACACTTGCCAAATATTCGAACGGAACTGCGATATGGAAGGCTCATAAGAAAGGTGCATTATTTAGTAATCCGTGTTTTACTCAGATTCATCCAACCTGCATCCCGCTTTCGAGCAATTATCAATCGAAGCTTACATTAATGAGCGAGAGTCTTCGGAACGATGGGCGAATCTGGGTTCCTAAAAAAGCCGAAGATAAACGAAACCCAAAAGATATTCCAGAAAATGATAGAGATTATTACCTCGAAAGATTATATCCATCCTTTGGGAATCTTGTTCCGCGAGATGTTGCGTCTCGCCGCGCCAAAGAAATGTGTGATAAAGGATTTGGCGTTGGAACAACTGGTCTCGCCGTATATTTAGATTTTGCAGATACGATAAAACGAACCGGAAAAGCATGGGTAGAAGAGAAGTATGGTAATTTGTTTGATATGTACCATGAGATTACCGACGAAAACGCATACGAAACACCGATGCGCATCTACCCTGCTGTTCATTACACGATGGGCGGATTATGGGTCGATTATAATTTGATGACTACAATTCCCGGCTTATATGTTATAGGTGAAGCAAACTTTTCCGATCATGGAGCAAATCGGCTTGGTGCGAGCGCTCTTATGCAAGGGCTCGCAGATGGTTATTTTATTATCCCTTATACAGTAGGCGATTATCTTGCATCGACGAAATTCCCAGCGATTAAAACTGATTCAGCAGCGTTTAAAGTATCAGAGAAGAATATCCAAGACACGATTAAACAACTTCTCTCGATAAAGGGAAAACATACAGTTGATGAGATACATAAACAACTTGGAAAGATAATGTACGATTATTGCGGTATGGCACGGAATGAAGCTGGTCTGAAGAAAGCGCTTCAATATATACCACAAATACGGGAAGAATTTTATAAAGATGTTATCGTCCCCGGTAATGCAGATAATTTCAATCCTGAGCTTGAAAAAGCCTATCGTTTTGTTGATTATGTAGATATCGCTGAACTAATGGTAACTGATGCACTCCATAGGGAAGAATCCTGTGGTGGGCATTTGCGGGAAGAATATCAAACCGAGGATGGGGAAGCTAAACGAAACGATGAAAAATTCTCCTACGCGGCAGCTTGGGAACATAAGGATAATGGTATGAAATGGGAGATGCATAAAGAACAATTGACGTTCGAATATGTAAAGCCCTCCACAAGAAGTTATAAATAAAGAAATACTTTTTAAATTTTCATTTTTTACTTTTATATTGACGTATGAATTTTACATTAAAAATCTGGCGGCAGAAAGATAGAAACTCGAAAGGGAAATTTGAAAAATACATAGCCGTAGATATTTCCCCTGACATGTCATTCTTAGAAATGCTTGACGCTATCAATAGCGATCTTGCTAAACATGGCACTGATGTTATAGCATTCGATCATGATTGCCGCGAAGGTATATGCGGCAGTTGTGGGCTCTTCATCAATGGACGCGCTCATGGTCATCAGCCTGGCGTTACTACATGCGAGCTTCGGATGCGGCATTTCAAAGATGGTGGAACAATTGTGGTTGAACCGTGGCGAGCAAAAGCATTTCCCGTGATTAAAGACCTAGTTGTCGATCGGAAAGCTTTTGACCGGATTATTCAAATGGGCGGCTATGTATCGGTGGATACAGGCGCTGCTCCTGAGGCAAGCTCGATTCCTATCCCAAAAGCTCATGCGGAGGAAGCAATGGATGCCGCGGCTTGTATCGGATGCGGGGCATGCGTAGCAATTTGTAAAAATTCATCAGCAATGCTCTTCATGAGTGCAAAAATATCGCAGCTCGCCCTACTACCGCAGGGTCATCCTGAACGTAAAATTCGAGTTCAGCGTATGGTTGATCAGATGGACAAGGACGGATTTGGTCATTGTTCAAATACATACGCTTGTGAAATGGATTGTCCTAAAAAGATTTCAATATCCCATATCGCGAGAATGAATAGAGAATTCATTCGAGCAAAATTTTTCTAAAATATTGTCTTTACTTAATTTTTTAAAATATTCTAAGTAAAACATTATCAGGATTTTTAGAAGTGTTCTGTTGAAGAGCTCTTATTAACATTTTACCATTGAGTGTTGCAATTAGTAATTCAAAATCAATAGGTTTCATGATGAATTCCTCAACACCAAGACGTTTTCCGATAAGCAAGGTAGACCGATCAATACTAGTCGTCATGAAGATAAAAGGTATATTCTTCGTATAAGATGTTTTTCTGATAATTTCATAAAATTCAAACCCATCGGAATCTGATATAAAATTCATTCCTGAAATAATAACATTTGGCGTTGCAATCTTCATGCAAGCGAGCGCTTCATCAATATTGCCAGCAGCGATTACAGCGAAATAATGCGAGCGAAGAACTGTACTTATTTCGAGTAAGCTCTTGTCATTAGCATCCACAATGAGTATTGTGCCTCGAATTCGATTTTTCCTAAATTCTTTTAATAGTGAAGATTCTATCACCGAATGATCTATTCGTGAAATCTCAAATTTCTTCCGCAATGAATCGACCACATCGGAAGTGAATGCTGAAAGGCCTCCGGTTAACCAGATTTCATGAAGAGTATCTTTGTATAATGTATTTTTTATATCACGCTCGTATTCAAGAAGTTTACCATCTGAAAAGTTCAACTCTTTCTGCATTTTAAAAATATTTTGATATTGATCCTCAGATGGTTTACCGTTCCGCCAGTACTCTTTTAGAGCAGCGCAAAATTTTAGATCACGCTCTGTTTCAGCTATCGCAGTTCCGGGTTTATGCTGTATTTCTGTTAACCGCTGCATGAGCGCTTTTGTGTAAATGTTTTCGGGATCAAGGGCAAGAGCTTTACTGGCTTGTTCAATCGCTTTCTTTAGATACCCTTCTTCCAATAATTTTTTAGAAGATATGAGAAACGAATTTATTTGGTTAGTCTTTCGTTTAGAAACGATATCTCTATATTTTTTTATCTCTTTATACATATCATCTTCTAAACCGACCCGTTGCGAGAGCTGTTTTATTAAAAATTGAATCCTATCCTGATATGAGTGACCGATAGTGTTTTCCGGATGAATCTCAAATACTTTTTGCAACAATTCGTCGGCGGCAATATATCGCCCTTCACGTATGTGTTTATCGGCTTGACGTAACCAATCATCAATTTGCATTTTTTTCATGCGATCAAGTGAAGCTGTTCGAATATCTTCCATCTAAAATTCACCTTTCATAGTTTCACAAATATAGAAAGTAAATCTATAAAATTCAAGTGTAATTTGACTTTCTCATTATTAGCGACTATCTTAAACCGTCTAAATATTCTAAGAATATTCAAAAACAATTATAATTGACTCAAACGACTAAAATAATCGAACCACGCTTTTCATATTTCTGGAAATTAATTTCTGGGTTTGGCTTCATCATTTTTTTCATGATTCTTGCAATTTTTATTATGCTGAAATTGATGCCCGGAGAACAACTCGATTTTACGATTCTTCCCATGACATTTCAACTCGAAAAGATATTTCAAAGCGAGCTGGATGCCACAAAAAAATATTTTAATACAAAGAATGACATTGACGGCAAAAAACTTCTTTTAACATCAGCGATATTTAATCAGACTGCCGACTCGCTAATAAAGCTGACAACACAAGCCGATATTATATCTTCAGTACAAAATACTGTCAAATTACATGATGAATATGTAATATTTATACGTAATCAAATATCACAAATTGAAGCTAATAAGAATCATGATGCGATGATTCAGTTTAAGAAAAAAACAATATTAATTAATTCAATTCGACAGAATATTAAATTAATAATCGATGCATCACTACCGTCACTTGCAATCTCTTTAAATCGGTTTATGCAGAAAAAAGGCGATTCAGAGGTCATCGGAGCTTACATTCTTGTATTAGCACTCGTTGTGGGAAGCGTATTCGCATTGCTTCTTGCAAGAACATTCGTAAAACCAATACAAGCACTAAAAGCTGGAACGGAGAAAGTTGTTGTTGGACAATATGAAAGCATTCCAGTATCGACAAGTGACGAAATAGGCGACCTAACAAAAGCGTTTAACTTAATGAGCGATAAATTACACCAGCTCGATGAAATGCGTATGCAAATGATGTCAGAAATATCACACGAAATGCGTACACCACTGCAGGTGATTAAAGCGGGCTGTTACTCAATCATCCATACTAAAGACGGTCCACTATTAACACAACGTCAACGTGATGCAGTTGGGATGATCCATCAAGCAAGCAACCGAATTAATAATTTCGTGAATTCATTCCTCGATATCGCAAAGATGGAAGCGGGGCTAATGAAATTTAATTTTGAAGAACTCGATTTAATCGAGCTTTTAAATCCGCTTGTTGCGGAATCACAATTGATTGCTCAAACACGCCAGATTGATTTAAAATTTACATTCGAAAATATTCCACCGATAAAGATAGATAAAGAGAGAATGAGCCAAGCGGTAAGTAATCTCCTCTCCAATGCACTGAAATATACACCAGATGCAGGTCAGATTAATATTGATATATCGCTCGTCTCCGATAATATCGAAAGGGTGAAGATTGAAGTTACTGATTCTGGCGTTGGAATACCTGAAGCGGATATTGATAAATTGTTTATAAAATTTTATCAAGCAAAAAATGTCCCGTTAGTAAATGAAAAAGGATCCGGGCTAGGGCTTGCGCTAGTTAAACATGTTTCGGAGGCGCACGGTGGGAAGGTGAGTGTTCGCAGCAAGATCGATCACGGTTCAACTTTTACTATCCTTATTCCATGTAAACGATAAGAAAGGATGATGGAAGTACGAAACACAATAAGCAAAAAAATGAGTAAACATCTTCCAAAAATCACTCTATTTATTATTATTGTTACATCAATTATCTGGCTTGGTGGTATCAATATCCGTGCTATAGTTGGTTTTTACTTACTGCAAGTTGGCACGCTCGATTTTAAACCGTATATTCATCCATACGTAGAACGAGTTGTGTTCGGATTAATTGCACAAAGTTCGATAATAGTAAATATTGCTTATATCTTGCTGTGGTTTAGCGGATTAATATTTCTAAAAATCACACAATTGAAATTAAAAAATAATGGCTGGTTGATGATATCCACGATTCTATTTTATATCTTCACGCCGGTTGAAATCTATACCATGGTTCTTGATTTCAAGATGTGGTATCTGGACTATATCGGCTCCAATGATCTTGTCGAGTTCCGAAAGCTGTTTATCCATCGGTTGGGTGCGCTTGCAGGTGTACCTATGATTGCTCTTCTTTGTTATTACACTGCTATTGCAATTACAATCTTTCAACCACTGCGAAAAATAAATAACACAACTTGAATCCCGACTTCATATCTTAGTGAAAAATATTTCCATGAAATACATTATGGCTATATAAAAATTAGATTCGTTCAGACACTTGAGATTAGAAAACTAATAAAGGAAAATATTTTATGAAAGCTATTGTAGATTTGACTGTTATCCCGTTAGGAATAGGGGTTTCTCTTTCAAAATATATTGCTGCCTGTGAAAAAGTTCTTTCCGATGCTGGACTTACAACTCAATTACATGCGAATGGAACAAACATCGAGGGTGATTGGGATACTGTGTTCGATGCAATTAAACAATGTCATAAGGTTGTTCATCAGATGGGTGCGCCTCGTATTTTCACAACGATCCACGTTGGTACACGGACAGACCGCAATCAATCTATGGATGATAAAATAAAAAGTGTTCAAGCAAAACTACACTAACAGAGTTACTTAACAAGCATTATTTTTTATGATCAAGTTAATAATTGCTTTGATCGGGATTCTTCTTTATGCGTTGATAACAAATACTAACGCTCAATGTTTAAATTATCCTTTAGGTAAAACATTACAAATATTAGATTGCATCTCTTTTGCCGATCCATTACATGGATTGATCGGAAGCTCGGCAAGCAAAGTATTTCGCACATCAGATGGAGGATTGACTTGGTCTGAACATATTGTAAGTGATTCAATATCGACTCGCATCACTGACATTTCTATGATCGATTCGGCTCATGCTTTTGCAGTTACTGCGACCGGGCATTTTTATCAAACGGAAAATGGTGGATATTATTGGCGATTTAAGGGAAGACCGATCACAAGCCAACTTTATAGCGTCTCTTTCTTGAACCAGGAACACGGGATTATTTTAGGTAATCGGACAATCATGACAACAACAGATGGAGGAAATACCTGGTCTTATTGGGACATCGGAAGAAACGCTATTTTAAATGACGTACAACTTATCGACTCTCTCAATGGGGTAGTCGTTGGCGAATATGGAATTATCTTACGATCTTCAGATGGAGGTAAATCATGGCTCTATCAAACAACTCCAACTCAGAACGATTTATGGAGTGTTTCATTCTCCGATAAAAATATTGGTACCGCAGTTGGGACCACCTCAACAAAAACAACAATCCTAAGAACAACAAATGGAGGAATGAACTGGACATTGCAGAAAATAGATGAGATGATGCAGCTCTATGGAGTCTCTTTTTTAAATTCTAATATCGGTGTAGCTGTCGGTGATGGACATTTAATTTCGACTCTGAATGGTGGAAGCACATGGAATATTCATCATTTATCACCTTACAATTATCAGAATGTAGTATTTCTCAAATCAGGGGCTATTCTCACAAACGGTAATCAATACGATTGGCGATACAACAAAACATGGTACATGATAGTCCACATCGATAAACGAGATTGCCAAACTACGATTAATTTAGAGACACCTGCTGATGGGGCAATTAAAGTTCCGCTGAATCCGGATATGTCAACACCGATGTCGTTAATTCTCTCATGGAGTTACAGTGATTGGGTGATCGTAACTCAATCAATTGTACAAGTTGCTCTCGATTCGAATTTCACAAGCGATTTAATTGTCGATACATTATTATCTACAAATGATATCACCAATTCGACGCTTCTACTTCAAAACATGAAGCCCACTACGAAATATTATTGGCGCGTCGGACTCAAATTTCTTGATGGAACAAATTCATCTTGGTCGAGAATCTCAAGATTTTCAACCGCAAGCGGAATGATTCGGGGTATCGTGTTCAACGATCTTAATCGCAATGGATTGCATGCTGCTGATGAACCCGGGATGCCACAATGGACACTTAGCATCGGAGGAAAAATCTCCGCAACCATTCGTACAAACGAAACAGGAGATTTTTTTCTCTCTGGTATCGATTCTGGGACATACATAATTATTGATAATGTTATCACTGCCTGGAGACGTTCATGCCCTGATACAAATTTCTACATCATTACCCTCGGTGAGAACGATACGTTATCGGGTTATAAATTCGGTCGTTACTTTCCCTGGAATTCTATAAGCGGAATACTTTTCGATGATTTTAATGAAAACGGAACTAAGGATGCTGATGAACAGGGTCTCGCTAACTGGCTTGTGCGTATCGAAGGATTCTTCCAAAGTGATACCACATCGACAAATAGTCTTGGTTATTATTCCTTCAATGAAATTTCACTTGGCTCATATACTGTTACTCCTATCATCAAACAATCCTGGGAGCAAATCTATCCAATTTATCAAGAAGGGTATTCTTTCAGCTTCAATCAATATGATAACCATCATTCTGGTGTAAATTTTAGCTTACATCCTATCCCTGAGCGTGTAAAAATTGTTTTGCGAGTTCATGATAATCGTCGCAATCAAATTCAATCCATCAGGTGGGGAGTTCGGAGTGGAGCTACCTATGGTATCTGGGGAGTCGATTCCCAGTGTTCAGTCATCGATTTTTCAGAAGGTGAATTTGAAATACCTCCAAGATTACCGGGTAGTTTTGATGTTCGATTTGAAGATCCACATCATCCCTCAAGTCGCTTTGGTTTAGGTTCATGGACTGATATGAGAGCTTTCACCTCACCTTCCCAGATCGATACGTATCAGGTTAGATTCTATCCGGGAGTTAATTTAGGTGGTGGTTATCCGATCACTTTCTTTTGGTCGAAAGAAAGCGTAGAAGCTTCTTATTCTGGCTCAGTTCTAATTGGTAACGGTAATGATCTTTCTATTGATATGACCCGAAACGATAGTTTAGTTGTGATAAATACCAATACTTCCGTTTTAAAAATCATTGCCAACTCCCCTATCCTACAACCGACTGATGTGAGAACCAAGAATGAGATAATACCTCACGATTATTATCTTGAACAAAATTATCCGAATCCATTCAATTCCATAACCGATATCGGATATCAGATATCAGATGTCAGTTTTGTTACTTTGAAGGTATATAATATTTTAGGACAGGAGATTACTACTTTGGTTAATTCGGTTAAACAACCGGGCAAGTACATTGTTAGATGGAATACATCCACCTTGGACGGAGAATTACCAAGTGGTATTTATTTTTATAGGATGATTTGCGGGGATTATTCAGCAACCAAAAAGCTTTTGTTTTTAAAATAATTTCATCGCATCATCGTAAACATTGTGAGTACAAAATATATCCCATGAGCAAAAATCAAAATGAAATGGAAGAATACGTCCTCGTATTTCGTTCCGACTTATTAAAACGCATCGGAGTTTTCCAGGGGCTTTCGTTCGAAGGTGATAAATACCTCGATATCATACTCGACCCGAAAAATCATAAGTTCATGAAGAGACAGAATGGCGAAACTGATTTCCAGCACAAGCAGCTAATACCATACGTTATCTTGTACCATGAGGATAAAATATTTACGTATCGAAGAGGAAAACTTCTTGCAGAGAAAAGATTAATGGGAAATTATTCCATCGGAATCGGGGGACATATTTCGGTTAACGACCCATCTCTCTTCGGAACAACTTATAAAGAAGGACTTAAGAGAGAGGTAAACGAAGAAATACAAATCCAAACTACATACAACGAAAAGATTGCAGGATTGATTAACGACGATTCGAATGAAGTTGGAAGGGTTCATTTTGGGATTATCCATACATTTTCTCTTCATCGACCTTTAATCGAGCCTCGAGAAAAATCGATCAATGAAACTGGTTTTTGGACAATTGAACAGTTGAAGAAAGACATTGATAAATTCGAAAACTGGTCGAAAATCTGCATAAATGAGCTGGAAAGACTACTAACCTAAACACCCCAGAAAATCTTTAATAATTCCTCAGCGAGACAACTTTTGTATTGACTTTCAAATAAATAAATCTTATATTTTTAGCATAAAAATTACCAAGGTATAATTAAATGTGGAGATCAATTCGTGGTGGAACCTTCTAAACAGATTGGGTTCTTTGAAACGGTAAGGCGTGAGATGAGACTGAGGAATTACTCGCACAAGACAGCGAAAGCGTATTTGAGCTGTCTCCGATCATTTGTGAAATATTTCCGTCCACGTCATCCGCGCGAGTTGACAAATGCAGATATTCGAAAATATCTTTTATATATGATTGAAGACGAAGGGTACGCGGCTGGAACAGTCAACCAAACATTTAATGCGCTTCGATTTTTATATGTTGAATTGTACGCACAACCCTTTGTAATCGGCTCGCTGCCTCGCCCACGGAGAGAGCATAAACTCCCCGACGTATTGAACGAGGACGAAGTGAAACGATTGTTCAGATGCATTCAGAATTTAAAACACAAGACAATGCTGATGCTTACATACGCGAGTGGGTTACGGGTGAGTGAAGTAGTACGGTTACGGATTGAAGATTTCGATGGCGACCGCGGA
>CAYYIJ010000038.1:0-21460 GCA_964471945.1 uncultured Chlorobiaceae bacterium | reverse complement strand
TATCTGATACAATATTACTCACATTCAATACATCCGTTCCAACATTCGATACTCTGAGTGTTTTTTGTTTTGCTACACCGATGAATACTGTATCATAATCGAAGGAGGTATCGGAAAGAGCTATATTTGGTGCGCCTGTTACATGCATATAAGCAGGAACTCGGACCGTATCTTCATCAAGATCGTTATTAATGATGAATATATTTGCATTATAATCTCCACCATCCTTTCCAGCAGCATTAAAAGTAACATTTATATTTACTGATGAACTTGGTTGAACAACACCCGAAGATGGACTTACTGTAAGCCAATCTAGTCCAAGTCCGAACTCTATCGCATAATTATTCTTTACAACGGCTGGACTGATAAACAAATCTCCCACACCAGCATTTCCCATTCCCATAGTTTGATCTGGACTTTCTATACCGATGCTATAAGGATCATCTGGTGCTGTTAAATATTGAAATCTTATTTTATTTGAACCTTCATGCAATATTATTTCAAATGTTTTATTATTCCCACCCCCATAGTTGGGTATACTATTATATTCAACAACAAAATACCTGTTTGGTGCGGTACCAAAAGTTTGATAACGAATGTAATTCCCACTCGGAGGATATAAATCATATCCAAAAGGAGCAATCGCTCCGGAATAGCCATCTACTGCGGGAACATTGCTCGGGAACCAAGTTTCATAATCGTTAAAACTTATCCACCCATTCGACATGATATTAACAGATGTAAAATCAGTTCCATAATAATTGAAATTAAAACCGAGTTGAATCCCTGTTACATAGCTATCGTCAGATAAATAGATAGAAGTTCCAGAGCTTACATTTATCCAATTAAACATAGGACCACCTGGTTCATCACTATCCTTCCAACGGTACCCATACGGATCTGGACCACCACCGCTTAGTGTCATTGTTGGATAGATACGTGTATCAGTTTCTCCTTTTTTAATCTCCACCAATGGAATAGGTGTAAATTTCTCAAGTGAATTATTCGCTTTTCTTGATAATTTTCCTAGAACGGTTGTAATATCTTCTACTACAATATTAAACGATAACTGCCCCTCTCCGCTGTTGCTGATTGTCAATATTTGGGTTGTATCATCTCCTGAATATAAATCGGCATACAATGAATCCGGTGCAACAGATATTTCCGGAGGCAGACCAAATGGTCCGAAAAAGTCCATAACTTCGTTTAATAAATTTAATTTTGTACTTGGATAGGAACCATCTACTAATCCACCAAACTCGAACGAGGTTCCAATTGTTTTATACATTCCTTGGTTAAATGCAACGCCAATATTATAATTTATCGTAGGATTTTTTAGGATGGAGAACGCACTACCACTTGGTGCCAATCGATCAATGTAACTATTTTCACCTCCATAACTGAAATTCATCCCATTAGTAAAAGTACCTGAGATACCTGAGACACTTGATAGATCATTTGTTCCGTCTGATAAACCTTGAATTGAAAAATACGGATGCAGGGTCGTTTGAGGATCGTATGCCCATGTATCAGCTCCCTCCATATAAATTTTTCCACTAACATTTAAATACGAAACAAGTCGACTTGCATCGCTCTGTTGCAGTACGATATTATTAGGATATATCCCCAAAAAGACAAAAATAACACGATAATCACCTAAATCGGGAACATAGCTTAGATTGGCAGTGTAATCAACATTCTCACCTAAATTTTCTAATAAAGATGTTATTACTAACCCACTACTCGGAGTTGGATCTGGTTCCCAAACCAAATAATCACCATCCCATGTTTCTGGTAAAGCTTCAACTGAAAAATCTGCTGTCATCATTATTCCTGATGAACTTATATTCGTAACGGCAACGGAGGTATTGTTAAAATTATAATCTTTACTATTTGGTGTTGAAGTGTTATTGAATGCAGTATTATTTAACGAACCCGGATATGGATCTCCAGTATCTCCAGAGTTAGTATTCTTTTCTAAATGCCATTGTCCATCAGCTTGTTCAATAGCAACTTTGTAATGTCCATAATTAGTATACCCGGGATACCATTGATTATTATTCCCTGATTGTGTTTCATCAATACGATAAATACACAAACCATCTCCTTGTAAGTATGTATCATATCCAATCTTCTGCCGATTCTCTACTAAGAAATACTCTGTACCACTTGAACCATTAGTCCAAAGTCGAAAAACTTTAGCACTATCTTTTACAGCGGGTATATTAACACTTATGGAATTTGAAGTAATATTTGTCGGAGTAACAAATCCCATTGCATAACGTGACCAAGCATCCGGGTGAGCGGGAGAACTTCCTAAAGTCCCGTTCCAGCTTCCACCTGCCATTAAGCTCCACCGACCGAGTCCCCGGGAATCATACCCATAATCATACAAATCAGGTAATCCAAAAATTGCATGACCTGCTTCATGTACATATACTCCGCAAGTCATATCTCCAGGTGTTGCCCAATATTCCGGTTCCATCGAATAGACGTAAGCATAAACACCATCAACAAGTTGAGGAGTGCTTGTTACCCATTGATGCGACCATATATGATTCGGATTTCCTGTGTACTCCGCTCCCTGACCTGCATGAATAATAAATAGTGCATCAACGTAACCATCACTATCATTGTCATATTGAGAAAAATCTACAGCACTGTTTGCGAGTGCAACTGCATCTTCAGTCAACTTCTGTGCATTCTGGGGATAACTTCCAAATCCATAATTACCTGCAACATAATATGTATATGTTTGTGGAGCGGTGTACCAACCTAATGAACTTGGAAAATTTACTGTAACTATGTCGAGTGTTTGATATGAAACTTCTTTGAAATAATGACGAAGTGAACTTTGATTTACTGCATATAATAAACTATCAAAAAATACAGACGCTACTTGAGATGGATTATCAGAAAATTTTATCAAGATAGCAATTGCTTTAAATGTTGTAGTTTGAGTGAACTTGTTTATACCAAAATATTTTTTCCCTTTCTCTAATAAAGCAGGCGCATTAATTCCACGTGAAAATGCTTCTTGTCGGTTAGCTAAATGATATGGAACAGATATTTTCCCTTCCTTAATCATCTGCTCAACACGCGGATGAGGTGGAATAGAACTATATGAAAGTGTGTAAAAAGTAAAAAATACGACTACACACAACAATGATAATAAAATTTTATACATGGCAACCCCTACAATAATTGTTGTTGTGAAATTATTTATTTATTTTCTAAAATGGTAACTGATTTTTTCTTCTAGAACAAAAATAAAATATCTAGTAAACAATATGGAAATGATTACGTATCCAGCTTCGATAACTCAGTATAATATAGTGACAGTAACATAAAAAATCAACTAAAATCTCGTTTTTTTAAATATTAATAAATTAATTGTGAAATGCTAAATACAAATCATCAAAAATCCTCTAATTCTGAGCGTTTATTCCTCCTCGATGGTATGGCACTCGCTTACCGTGCTTATTTCTCATTCATCAGCCGCCCGCTGATAAACTCGAAGGGTGAAAATACAAGCGCTATTTTCGGTTTCGTCAATACGCTCACAAAAATTTTGTCCGAGGAGAAACCAGAACATATCGCCGTTGTCTTTGACACAAAACATCCCACTTTCCGACATATGATATACGAGCCTTACAAAGCTACTCGGCAGAAAATGCCTGAAGATATGGTTCCGCAGATTGAAAAGTTAAAAGAGGTCGTACGTGCTTTTAACGTACCAAGTTTAGAATTGAACGGTTATGAAGCAGACGATATTATGGGAACACTTGCTCGGAAAGCAGAACAGCAAGGCATCGAAACATTTTTAGTAACAGGTGACAAAGATTTCATGCAGCTAATTTCGCCTCGCGTTAAAATGTACAAACCCGGCAAGCGGGGTGATGATTGGGAGATCATCGATGAAAAAAATGTTAAGGATAAATTCGGCGTCACTCCCGAATATGTAATAGATGTACTTGGGTTAACAGGTGATAAATCTGATAATGTGCCCGGTGTTATGGGAATTGGGGATAAAACAGCCATACCACTCGTGCAGCAATTTGGCTCACTTGAAAAGATTTATGAAAACATTGACAAAATTCCACAGAAAGGAGTGAAGCAAAAACTTATTGACCATAAAGAAAATGCTTTTCTATCAAAGAAATTAGTCACTATTCACACTGAAGTTCCAATTAATATCGACCTGCATCATCTGGTTGCCCAGCCGCACGATACTGAAGAACTTAGCAAGCTTTTTCTTGAGCTTGAGTTCAAATACCTTCATCGAAAACTTCAAGAAGAAAAGAAAATTAAAGCCAATGAGACAATTGACATTGATGCCTCAATACTTGAGCTATCGGATATTTTGACTGATGAACATAAATATCATTTGGTTACAACCGAAAAAGAATTCAACGCACTGATAAAGAAACTGGAAAAATCTAAGCTCTTTGTATTCGATACAGAAACGACCTCCACGGATCCATTACAAGCTGAATTGATTGGTCTATCCTTCGCGATGAAATCAAGAGAAGCATGGTATGTAGCGGTGAGCAATGAGCATGGAGCGATGAGCTGTGAGCAGAGAGATAGAGCAGAGAGTAGTGAGTTAAGAGCTTGGAGCTTAGAGCATAGAGGGGATGATTTATTTTCACAAACCCTACATCCGAAAACTGAAAATAATCTAGATTCAAAATCCAACGATCTACTTTCTGCATCAAGTAATTCTCAATCGAGCGGCTTACCATTAGAATTTGTTCTTATTTCTCTCTCCACAATTTTCTCGAATCCAAGAATAAAGAAAGTTGGACAAAACATAAAATACGATATGCTCCTACTTGCTTCACATGGGATAAAAGTGGAAGGAGTTTATTTCGATACAATGATTGCAAATTACATATTGCAACCGGATGGACAACATAACCTCGACTCGTTAGCTAAGAACCATCTTAGCTACAAGACAATCACTTTTGATGAACTGACTGGAACAGGGAAAGTGCGGAAAGACATCCGTGAGATACCTGTTGAAAAGGTAGCCGAATATTCGAATGAAGATGCTGATATCACATTTCGGCTTTATGAAACATTGAAAGATAAACTCAGAGAACAGAAGCTACTAAAACTTTGTGAGGATGTCGAGTTTCCTTTGATCACGGTTCTTACTGATATGGAATTCACAGGTGTAAAACTCGATGTCGATTTTCTTGCTGATCTTTCTAAAGGACTTGAACGAATTCTCGATAATCTAACAACCGACATCTATAATTTTGCAGGTGAAGAATTTAATATTAATTCCACACAGCAGCTTAGTAAAATTCTTTTCGAGAAATTGAATCTATCTGCAGTAAGAAAAACTAAGACTGGTTATTCCACCGATGTTGGAGTTTTAGAAACACTACGCCATAAACATCCAATAATTGAAAAGCTCCTCGACTACCGTCGGCATCAGAAATTGAAGAATACGTACGTTGACGCGCTACCGACATTGATAAATCCGCGAACAAGTAAAATCCACACATCTTTTAATCAAACAATTACAGCGACTGGGAGACTATCTAGCAGTGACCCAAATCTACAAAATATTCCCATTCGTACTGAGATTGGCAGCCAGATGCGAAGGGCTTTTATACCAAGCTCTCCGGAATTTTTAATAATGTCGGCTGACTATTCCCAAATCGAGCTTCGTATTATGGCACACATTTCAAGCGACGAAGGATTAACAACTGCATTTATAAATGGGGAAGACATACACGCTACAACTGCAGCGAAAGTGTTCGGTGTGAATCTTAATGAGGTTACAAAAGAAATGCGCCGCAAAGCAAAGGAGGTTAACTTCGGTATTATGTACGGTATCGGTCCTTACGGACTCGCAACCCGTCTAGATACTTCTCAGACTGAAGCGAAAGAAATCATTACAAAATATTTCGAACGTTTCCCGAAAGTTAATCAATACATATTTGATACAATCGCAAAAGCAAAGAACGATGGCTATGTTAGGACACTCCTAGGTCGTCGTCGCTATTTACCTGACATCAACAGCCGCAATCAAAACATCCGCAGCAATGCAGAAAGGCAAGCAATCAATATGCCGATCCAAGGAACTGCAGCTGATATGATAAAGATCGCGATGATAAACATCAATTCAAAATTAAAAATGAAAAATACAAAAATGCTGCTGCAAGTGCATGATGAATTAGTTTTTGAAGTAGCTAAAAACCAAGAGCAAAAAGTAAAAAGCTTGATTGTTCCTGTAATGAAAAATGCTCTTCCCCTTTCGGTACCAATTGAGGTTGAAGTCGGTGTTGGACATAATTGGCTTGAGGCACACTAAAATGGGAATATTATATTTCCATGTAAAACAGAAAATATATTTTATCCTTCACGATCGTACAGACCCTGACGGATTATTATTTCAATTCAAAAACGTCTGCCACTATCCCCGCCACCGTCTCTGCGACCACCACTGAAGCCACCTTTACCTCTTCCACGTCTTCCACCCTTTCGTTCTGTTTTTGGGCGTGCCTCATTAACAACAATCGATTTCCCTTGAAGCTCTTTACCATTTAAGCCATCAATTGCGGACTGCCCATCCTCTTTTTTCGCCATTTCGACAAAAGCAAATCCTCGTGATTCTCCACTCCATTTATCTTTAATTACTGTGACTCTTGTTATTTCACCAAACGGTTGGAAAGCTGCCCGTAAATCATCATCACTCACTCGAGATGATAGGTTACCTACATAAATATTCATATAAATCCCTTCTATTTGTTTGGTAAACAGGCTTGACCCTGCCGCTTAATGCGGAACGTGGTGTGTCGGCTTCTATCTACCTTTCTTTTAAATATAAATATAACAAAATCCTTTTAATCCTCAAACCCAAAATCTCATTTCCTCAAGAGGATTACTACACCGAACAAAATTAAAACCACGGGCCAATACGTTCGTACAACGACCAATAATTCCCGATGCGATAAACAGCCATATTCTGTAAAAATGAAAAGACTTCCAATACCAGTCAGTAAAATTGCTGGAATAAGAAAGTGCCAATCTTTAAGATTATTCAGGAACAACATAAAAAATCCAATCCCAAAAATTAAAAACGTTGAAGCGAAAAATATATTTGTATAAAGCTCTATAGTGTCTATCGAACGAAGAAGAAATAATAATGAATATAGAAAAAGTACCGTCCCCCAATATATCTTACCTTGTCGATTTTGTGAAAATCCATGTGCGACAGCGATTAAACCACCTATCATGATAAGGGGCCAGAAGATAACGGAAAAAGCGATATTAAATATATTTAGTCGATTCAAGAGCATTGCAACACCTACAATTATTAATGCGATGCCAAACCAGGATATTTTATTTCGAGTAATATTCATTGGATGTTCTTTACACAGTTTTCGAAGACAATTTTTCTTCAGGCATCACGATCCCAAGAATAATGTAAATCAGTAATCCCCATCCAACCGACATCAATACGAGAGCAATAAAAATGAAACGAACTATAGTCGGATCGATATTGAAATATTCTGCAGTTCCACCACAAACTCCAAACAATTTGCGATTTGATTTAGAACGTCGTAATTCCTTTATCGATAGAAGTCGAGGAGAATCTCCCTCGTGAGTCATGGGATTATGTTTATTCTTTTTAGTTGTGTGAATGAATATAAAGAGTGCTCCTATTAAAATAAATAATATCGGCAGTATAATTTTATGGGAAAAAGACCACCAGCCAAATCCCCAGAACCAACCCATATTCAACATAAGGAGCAAAGCACCAATTAGGATAAGCATCACACCAAAAAAACGTCTTTTATCTGCACTACCGTTCATCTGCTGTGACATTGATTGTGGTATTGCTAAATGCTCAGGATTAACAGGTATAATGATCATTGCAACAATATAGAGTATGAATCCCGAACCGCCCATAAATGTAACTAAGATCCATAAGAGACGAACAATTGTTGGATCGATATCAAAATATTCAGCAACACCTCCGCAAATACCATCAATCACCTTATTTCGGCGTGATTTGTATAATCGGCGGGGTGTTTGCTCGTTTGTTTCCATATTAAATTACTTTCTAAATATCCTACAATGGCTTACGAAATATTGGAATGGAATGTTTCGCTGCTCCCCAATAAATAAAAAATGCCAGTTCATAATTTATAAACCGGCGAATTAGCATAACTCTATGAACTTCATACTTCCATTATTTCTTTTTCCTTCAACGCTACTAATCCATCAACATCCTTGATAAATCGATCTGTCATTTTCTGAACATCTTGCTCGGCACGTTTACGATCATCTTCAGAGAAATGTTCAGATTTTTCTGATTTCTTTAGATGTTCGATAGCATCACGGCGAACATTCCTGATCGCAATTTTTCCCTCTTCAGCAAACTTCTTGACTAATTTTACTAATTCTTTCCGCCTCTCTTCGTTGAGGGGTGGAATTGGGACACGAATTCCATTTGCATCAGAAATCGGGTTTAATCCTAAATTCGCTGCAATGACTGCTTTCTCGATCGGTTGGATCATTGTTTTATCCCAAGGTTGAACAGTTATTGTATGAATATCCTTTACACTCACGTTAGCTATTTGATTGAGCGGCATCTGAGAGCCGTAACAATCAACCTTAACACCATCAAGCAATGTAGTAGTTGCTTTACCTGTCCGAATTTTACTAAATTCTTGCCTGACAACTTCAACCCCTTTTTTCATCTTGTCTTCTGTTTGTTTAATAATTTCTTTTATCATGCAATTCCTTTTTTTTCTAATCACTCCTCGAGCAAATAAGTGTGCCAATTTTTTTTCCTGCAATTAATCGCTTAAGGTTGCCCGGAGAATTCATATTGAATACAATAATAGGCATCTTATTTTCCTTACAAAGTGTTATCGCAGTCAAGTCCATCGCTTTTAAATCTTTTTCCAGAATATCCATGTACGATAATTCATCAAATTTAAAAGCATTTTTATATTTTTCTGGATCGCAATTATATACACCTTCAACCCGCGTACCTTTGATTATTACATCGGCATGTATCTCAACGGCACGGAGCGCCGCTGCAGAATCTGTGGTGAAATATGGATTTCCCGTCCCGGCACCGAAGATAACAACACGTCCTTTTTCAAGATGTCGGATTGCGCGTCGTCTGATGAACGGCTCAGCCATCTCTTCCATTTTAATCGAACTCATCAAGCGAGTAAATATCCCGCAATGCTCTAGCGCGCTCTGCAGTGCAAGACCATTAATAATTGTAGCAAGCATTCCCATATGATCACCTGTTACTTTATCAACACCATCGGAAGAATTTTCGACGCCTCGGTATATATTTCCACCACCAATAACAATCCCGATCTCAACTCCCATACGGTGAATTTCGGCAATCTCATTCGCAAATCGACTCAGAACCTTAGAATCTATACCGAAATTATTTTCACCCATCAGTGCTTCACCACTGACTTTTATCAAAATTCGATTATATTTTGGTTTGATTTTCTTCACAGATTAAAAAAGGTCTCATTGAATGAGACCTGATTATAAATTTTATGAATTTTCCCCAAGATGAAATCGTTTGAATCTTCGGATCGTGATCTTTTCCCCTGTTTTTGACATCATATCTAGGATTAAATCCTTAATTGTTTTTCCAGAATCTTTAATGTATGTTTGTTCTGTTAAGCAGAATTCCTGAAAATATTTTTCTAATTTCCCTTCAGCAATCCGCTCTACTACTTGTTCAGGTTTTTTATCGTTCTGTGCTTGGGTACGGTAGATTTCCAATTCATGTTCGATAGTTTCTTTCGCTACATCCTCTCGATTGATGTAGAGTGGGTTCATCGCTGCGATCTGCATCGCAAGCTCGCGTGCAAGCATTCTGAAACCGTCTGTTTTTGCGACAAAGTCGGTTTCACAATTAACTTCCACCATCGAGCCGATCCGTCCACCGGCATGAATGTATGCTTCGACTAATCCCTGGTTTGTTGTACGATCTGCACGCTTTTCAGCAGTTGCTGCACCTTTCTTACGAAGATAATCTACAGCTTTCTCCATATCACCATGAGTTTCTGCAAGGGCTTTTTTACAATCCATCATCCCGGCGCCTGTATGATCGCGTAATATCTTTACTTGTTCTGATGTAATTTCCATATTCTCTCTCATTCCTATTTTTAATCTTTTTTCTCTTTTTTGGTTTCTGTAAATTCTCGAGCTTCCTCTTCCATAGCCTGTTGCATTTCGCTAACTCGTTCCTTACCCTCGAGAACTGCGTCAGCAATAATTTTTGTGATTGCTTGTATGGATTTAATAGCATCATCATTCGCGGGAATTGGATAGTCAACAGTTGTCGGATCGCAATTAGTATCGACGATAGCAAACACTGGAATACCTAGACTTTTTGCTTCCTTAACTGCAATCTCTTCCTTTTTGATATCAACAATAAAAAGAGCACCTGGCGCTCTCGTCATATCAACAACACCTGATAAGACATCTGAAAGTTTCTCTTTCTCCCGGTCTAACACAAGTGTTTCTTTCTTTGTTATTTTATCGTATGTGCCATCAATTTCCATCTTCTCAATGTTTTGTAATCGCTTTACACTCTTGCGAATCGTTGTGAAATTCGTTAACATTCCACCAAGCCACCGTTTAGCGACAAAAAAGGCGCCACTTCGTTTTGCTTCTTCTTCAATTATCTGACTTGCCTGGCTTTTCGTGCCGACGAAAAGAACTTTCTTACCATCACTAACAATGTTGGTAAGTGCGTTACAAGCACCTTCAAGTAATTCTTGGGTTTTTTTCAGATCAATAATGTGAATACCGTTACGTTCCATAAAGATAAAGGGTTTCATCTTAGGATTCCAACGGCGTGTCAGATGCCCAAAGTGAGCACCTGCATCTAGTAAGTCAGTTAATTCAATACGAGGCATTTTATTACTCCTATGTTAGTTAGTTCTTCTACCCTCGTCAACTTCCACCGGGATCCCGTTTGCTATCATCAAGATTAATGTTTAACAAACAGAACACTTCCAATAGAATCAGAGAGTATGTATGATAGTTAATTGGTTTAATAGTTATTTGTTAATTAGCGGCAGGTTGATTAACCCGAAAGCTAACTAACCTTTTAACAAATCTTAACGTTTACTGAATTGGAATCGTTTCCGAGCTTTCTTTTGTCCATATTTTTTGCGCTCGACCATTCGCGAGTCACGAGTCAGAAGATCATGTTCGCGAAGTTTCGTGCGACAATCAGCATTCATCTCAACCAATGCTCGTGAGATACCAAGTTTTACAGCTCCTGCCTGGCCAGATGGACCCCCACCATTTACGTTAACGACTACATCGTACTTGTCGGCATTCTCAGTTACGATTAAAGGCAACATCACTTCATTCTGAAGTGTACCAACTGGGAAATATTGTTCCAGTTTTTTATCGTTCACTTTTATTTCACCCGATCCTGATTTTAATATCACACGAGCAACCGCTGTTTTTCTACGTCCAACTGCAATCTTATGATGATGTATCATTTTTATTCCTAATTTTTAAATCTTGATTGGTTCAGGTTTTTGAGCATTGTGTGGATGAGCCACACCGCGATATACTTTAAGTTTTTTAATGACTCGGGCTCCGAGCCGGTTATGCGGAATCATCCCTTTAACAGCATGTTCAAATATTCTTTCAGGATGTGTCTTCATCAATTCCTTATACGATTGGACAGTGGCACCTGCTGGGTATAGTGTATGATGGAAATAAGTTTTCAATTCACTACGTTTACCGGTGAGCTTCACCTTTTCAGCATTCACGACGACAACAAAATCTCCACAATCGACATTGGGTGTGAAGATAGGTTTATGTTTCCCACGTAAGATGTGAGCTACACGGCTTGCAATCCGTCCAAGTGTTAAACCGTTTGCGTCCACGAGAAACCATTTTGGATTGATCTCGTTCTGTTTAAAATGATATGTTAGTCTCTGAGCTAATGCCACAATATTTCCTTATTTTTTTAATGAAAACACAATATATCAAAAGAAACCCACCATACAAGGCGGGTAGGAACACCCTTATTATCGGGAGATGAATATAAATTTAACGAAATTTTTGATTACAGGCAAGATATATTTTGATTATGAGTTAGACCTGCCCCTCTGCACGATACGAACTTCGAACCAGTGGTCCTGATTCTATATGTTTGAAATCCATTTTCAAACCTGTTTCTTTTAACATTTTGAATTCATCAGGATGAACAAATCGTTCGATTGAAAGATGTTCTTTTGTAGGTTGAAGATATTGTCCAAATGTTAGAATATCGCATTTGATTTTCCTTAGTTCTTTCATCACTTCAATTACTTCGACAATTGTTTCTCCGATACCAAGCATTAAACCTGTTTTAATTTTAAAACCTTTTCGCTTTGCTCGGTCAAGAAGTTCGAGAGAGCGGTCGTAGTTTGCTTTCGGCCTTACAATTGGATATAAACGCGGAACTGTTTCCACATTATGATTTAAAATATCGGGGACCGAATTAAGCACAGTGTTCAATGCGAATTCGTCTCCTCTGAAATCGGGAATAAGAACTTCAACTTTTGTGATCGGATTTACCAAACGAATTTGCCTGATTGTCTCGGCAAATATCTGCGCTCCACCATCGAACAACTCGTCACGATTAACTGAAGTAATAACGACATGGCGAATACCCAACATCTTGACTGCCTCGGCAACACGAAACGGTTCTCGAATATCAAGCTCTGTTGGCTTGCCGGTTTTGACAGCGCAGAATCCACAGCTACGTGTACAGATATCTCCGAGAATCATGAATGTCGCGGTGCCGTGGTTCCAGCATTCACCCATATTCGGGCATCGGGCTTCTTCGCAAACTGTGTGAAGCTTCCTGACTTCAATAAGAGATTTCAATCGTGAGTAATTTTCACCCGATGGTATCTTTGACTTCAGCCACTCAGGTCGACGGAGTTGATTATATTTTTCTAAATTATGTTTCATATCAATTTACCACTGATCACAGATTCAATCCGTGACATCTTTGAAAATCCGTGGTTATATTATAATATTTTCTCAGAATCGTAATTCTCCAACAACTTGCATATTGTCTCAAGAAATGTTCCACCTAACGCACCATCGACGATTCGATGATCAAATGCGAGTGTTAAATGCGCGATTGATCGAATGGCGATGGCATCGTTTATAACAACAGGAGACTTCTTTATAGCCCCTGTTCCAAGTATCGCAACCTGCGGCTGATTGATAATCGGTATCCCAATCAAAGTATTAAACACACCAAAGTTAGTTATTGTGAATGTGCCACCTTCAATCTCTGACGGAACAAGTCGCTTGATGCGCGCTCTTGTTGCAAGATCATTCAACGAACGGGCGAGACCTACAAAATTCTTTTCATCTGCATTTTTAATAACCGGAACGATTAATCCGTTCTCGGACGCAACAGCAATACCAAGATTAACGAATTTCTTCAATATGATCTTATCTCCATCAATTGATGCATTGACAAGCGGGTATTGTTTCAATGCTTTAATAACCGCGTCGCAAACAAATGGTGTATAGGTTAACTTAAATCCTTCCCGTTTTTCAAACGAATCCGCGTTCTTTCTCCTTGCTTTATCAACATTTGTCATATCACATTCATGCACTGCCCAAACGTGTGGTGATGTTCGAACACTATGTACCATGTGTTCAGACATTTTTGAAATCACATTACTCATCTGTAATATTTCGTATTGTGGAGAAGGATATCTTTGTGTCAGGTCTCCGCTCTCGATATGTTTTAAGGTCGTTTCAACATGTCCAATCTGGAGCGGTTGAGTTGGTTGGATAATGGTAGAGACAGCTTTACTTGTCTTAAGTGTATTAACATACGCTAGAATATCTTTCTTAGTAACTCTGCCGCCACTCCCCGAACCGGGAATTTGTTCAAGTTCATTCATAGAAACGCCCTCCTCACGTGCTATGCTTAGAACAAGTGGTGAATAAAATCTGCTATCGACAGGCTTACCTGAATCTTTAGGCTCAACTACTAATGATGTAGTCGGTTTCTGAGTAATCTCGACTCTTTGTGCATCATTGGATTTTAAAGATGATTCTACTGGAACTGAAGTCGCTTCCGTATCTATTTCGGCAATGACCGTCCGGACAGCAACCGTTTTTTGTTCTTCAAATAATATTTTTATTATAACACCTGATGCAGGTGATGGAATTTCAGAATCGACCTTATCAGTGCTGATTTCAAGGAGTGTTTCATCTTTCTTAATTTTTTCACCCGGCTTTTTGTGCCATTTTACTATCGTACCTTCGGTGAGACTTTCACCTAACTGCGGCATTACAACTTCTACTTTGGACATATTGTTCTTTCAAACTTTATTATTTAATTCTACATTCTTTAAAAAGATGATTGAATATTTTTAAAAGCGAAACATCTTGATTTATTTCGAATTTACTTAACCATTTTCTAATGTACCTTATATTCAACTTTGATTGTTTCAGCAAGATTGTTGAAACATCTTCAATGTCTCTAGGTCGACCTGCAATTATTTTTTGAATAATAACATCTTCGGCGGAAGCAAAACGTATCTTTTTATCAAGTATCCTGACGAATCCAGATCTTTTAATCGCATTTCGTTCAAACATCGAATCCGAAAAAATAAAATCAATCCTAATCTGACTTTTTGGTTCGATAACTGGCATAACATAGAATTGTTTTACAAATTTCTTCGGAGAGCGAACAAGGAATTTCAGTTTCGTGTTTTTTATTAATTCCTGAATTAAAGAATATTTTTCAATCCCAATTCCAAGTGTAATATCAATATCTCTTGTTAATCGCGGTTCACCATACTTCAATACGGCCTGACCACCCATTATCATATATGGGATTTTCATTTTATCAAGGTGTTTGGCAGTTTTAACAATGAGTTTATCAAACATCATTTATTGCCTTTGCGAAACGGATATCAACTTCGATTCCATCCAACTTATTTTTGGAAGGAAATTTTTTTAATTTAATAGCATGTAACAACAAGGCATTGACTATCTTTACATTCTGCCGATACCCCGATTTGGTTCGTTTAGTTAAATTGTTTTCAAATATTTTCAACCTTATTGCATTTTTTATCATATTAATTTAGAAATGCGATAGTTCGTTCAACGCAATAATTATATCCGCTGTTTGCGGCAACATAACATTCTCGAGTGTTGGTCCGTATGGAATAGGACAATCTTTCGCTGCGATCCGCTTTATCGGTGCATCGAGGCGCGTGAATACTTCATCAGCAATTATTGCCGCGACCTCAGCACCGAACCCACCTGTCAATGTATCTTCATGAACGATTAAAACCTTTCCCGTCTTCCGCACCGAATCGAGTATCGCATCTTTGTCGAGTGGATTTAGGGTACGAAGGTCAACTACCTCAACGCTTACACCACTCTCCTCCAATTTCCGCGCAGCTTCAAGCGAACGCTGAACCATCATTCCCCATGTTATAACTGTGATATCATCACCAGACCGGACAGTTTTCGCTAATCCAAACGGAACAAGGTAATTTTCATCCGGCTCAAAGGAAGCAGCAAAACTTGCGCGGTATAATCCTTTATGTTCAAGGAACATCACTGGATCGTCGGAACGGCAGGCGGTCTTTAACAATCCTTTTGCGTCAGCGGCATTTGATGGAATTACAACTCTAATACCTGGTATATGTGTGAAGAATCCATCGATTGACTGACTATGATATAATCCACCATGTATATAACCGCCAATCGCAACACGTACAACCATCGGATTTGCCCATTCGTTGTTTGAACGAAAACGCATCATTGCAACTTCATCGCGCAACTGCATAAAGGCAGTCCAGATATAATCACCAAATTGTATCTCAACCACTGGTTTATAACCTGCAATCGATAATCCGACAGCAGTACCGATGATACTTGCTTCTGCAAGTGGTGAATTGAATACTCGTTCCCAACCGAATTTCTTTGTTAAATCTTTCGTAGCAGTGAAAACACCCCCTTTATCTCCACCTACATCTTCACCATAAACAAGAATTTTTGGATTGCGCTCGATCTCTTCTGCCATTGCATGGTTGATCGCGTCCACCATTACTATCTTTTCACCTCGATGTTCATGTTCTATAAAACCTTTAATTGGTACAATTATCTTTGGAGAATAAACATACTTCATTAAATTTACAGGGTCCTGTTGAGGCTCGGTTTCAACTTCATCAACAGCTTGATCAATTTCATTCTGTACTTCGGTTTGAATATTTTTAATATCCTCGCTTGTTACCAATTTATTTGAGAGAAGATATTTTTCGAAATTCGGTATTGGATCTCTCGCTTTATCAAGTGCTAAATCTTCTTCACTCCGATATTTTCTCTGGTCGTCAGATGACGAATGCGCCAGCAACCGGACTGTGTGTGCCAGTATTAAACTTGGTCCTTTGCCGCTTCGTGCACGTTCGACAGCTTCGACTGAAATTCTATGAGATTCAACAAAATCGCATCCATCGACTTCGTACCGGTTCAGCCCGTGGTATCCCTGAACGACTTCGTATATCGATTCACCAGCAGTTTGTTCTTTCTTTGTTACGGAGATTGCATATTTATTATCCTGAATAACAAAAATCACCGGAAGTTTTTCCCGAGATGCCCAGTTAATAGCTTCATGGAATTCTCCTTGGCTGGTTGTTCCTTCACCGGAAGAAACATACACAATGTTTTTTGTGCCATCTTTTACCTGTGCCAAAGCCGTACCAACCGCATGTAGAAATTGTGTACCGGTAACACTTGATTGTGAAGGAATTCTCAATTTCTTGTGTCCATAATTGAATGGCATTACAAAGCCACCACTGCTTGGTGCGCTTGCGCGGTGCATTGCTTCAGCAAGTACTTCTTTCACAGTGTAACCCATACTTAAAACGTAGGCAAGATCGCGATAATATGGATACGACCAATCTTCTCCTTTTTTCAAAGCGAAAGCTGTCGCTACCTGTATCGCTTCATGGCCTGAACCTCCAATATGGAAAAATATCTTACCCTGTTTGAGTAGAACTAAAATCTTATCATCCGTTTTCCGAGCAGCATACATAAACCGATATGCTTCCAACAGACGCTCTTTCGAGAGACTAATTGCCTCACATTTGTTTTCTTCTGTATCTTTTGATCGCTTCATTAAAGACATTCTATTTTATTGTTTGATAACTTATTGATTGTTGAAAATAATTCATCTTTATCAGCAGTGATAGTATGAATTCCAAAGACGTCACCAAAGTGCGATGACACCGATTTAATAACATCTTGAATAGACACCTCGTTCCCGAGAATTCGCTCCATCGACGTAATACCTTTATGAAAGATTCCACATGGTATGATACGGTCAAAATATGAAAGCTTCGTGTTTACATTAAGTGAAAATCCATGCATCGTTATCCATCTGCTTACCTTCACACCGATAGCTGCAATCTTATCGGAACCAGCCCAAACACCGGTGTAATTTTCCTCCCGATGGCCCTTGATTCCAAAATCTTTCAATGTTCTTATCAGTATTTCCTCAATATCGCGAAGGTATCGATGCAAATCGAGATAATAATGACTCAAATCTAAAATAGGATAACCGACAAGTTGTCCAGGTCCATGATATGTAACATCACCACCCCTATCAATATGATAGACATCCGCACCTGATGCTTGTAATTCCATTTGTCCTGCAAGTAAATGCGTTTTGTCACCGCTCTTACCAAGTGTGTATACATGATGATGTTCTGTGAGCAAAAGAACATCGATAATCTTTTTATTAGCCCGAAGATCGAAAATCTTTTGCTGCAATTCCCACGTCGGTTGATATGCCGTTAATCCGAGGTCCACAATTTGAAGCTTGTTCATGAGCGCAGAAATTTCTTCCGATGCTCAGATAAATAATCGGTTATTTTCGTTCCTGCCTGCACCCCCGGACTTACAACTATCTCTCGAGCATAAGCTATCCGAAAATCATCCTCAGTCATCAGCCCTTTTTCTTCTAACACTTTTTTCATCGCCCGAAGCTGTATATACAACTCTTCGATTGCGAGAGTTTCGTTTGATGCTTGGATATTATCATCCTTCATTTTTATTCCCTTCATCATAAATAATTTGTTATTAGTTATCACCCATCTATCGCTCTATGCCCTTTCGCTCTAAGCTTATAGCTCATATATGAATCGCATGTCCTTCTGCATTTTCAGATGCTTCCATAATTGCTTCTGAAAGTGTCGGATGTGCATGAATCGTTCTTATAATAGCCTCAGGTGTCGTTTCTAATGTTTTTGCAAGCCCAAGCTCTGCAATCATCTCAGTTGCATCAGTCCCAAGGATGTGCCCACCAAGAAGCTCACCATATTTTTCATCGAATATTAATTTCACTAAGCCATCGGTTTCACCAATCGCCCGTGCTTTACCGCTTGCTGTAAAAGGAAAACGCCCAATTTTAATTTTATATCCTAATTCAATTGCTTTCTCTTCAGTCAAACCGATGCTTGCAACCTGAGGCTGGCAATAAGTACACCCGGGTATATTATTCCAATCTATCGGGTGTGGATCTTTTCCCACAATCTTCTCAACACAAACGATACCTTCCCTCGAGGCAACGTGAGCAAGCCATGGTGGTCCTGCAACATCGCCGATTGCATAAATACCATCGATGTTTGTTTTTCCGAAATCATCGACTTGTATCCATCCCTTTTCAACTTTGATACCTACCGACTCGAGACCGATATTTTCGATATTTCCTTGAACACCAATTGCTACTAACACTACCTCCGAGACTAACTCTTTCTTTGCGTCTTTTGTGGTTAATAATACCCGAGCTTGATTATCTGTAATAACACTCTCCACTTTTGAATTTGTTAGAATCTCAATACCTGATTTCTTTAAATTACTTTCAAGTAATTTTGAAATCTCTTTATCTTCTATCGGTAGAATATTCGGCATCATCTCGATAATGTTTACTTTCGTTCCAAACGCATTATAGAAATATCCAAATTCAACACCGATAGCACCGGCACCAATAATGATTATCGATTTGGGTGGCTGCTGCAACAGCATCGCTTCGGTACTTGTAATTACTTGCTTACCATCGATTTGTATATTTGGGAATGAACGCGGTCGTGCACCAGTTGCTATGATGATATGTTTAGCTAAAATATTTTCTACAGGTTTATCGTCTTTGCTTATTTCAATTTTCCCCTTATCAATAATCTTTCCGAATCCCGATATGAGATCAATTTTATTTTTCTTGAAGAGATACTCGACACCTTTTGAATTTCTATGTGCTACATCTCTGCTTCGTTTAATGATCTTGGGAAAATCGAACGAAATATCTTTTGCAGAGATTCCAAATTCATCTGCCCTGTGAAAATGCTGGTAGACTTCGGCACTCTTGAGAAGTGCTTTTGTTGGAATACAACCCCAGTTAAGACATATTCCACCAATTTTATCTCGCTCGATGATCGCTGTATTAAGACCTAACTGTGCGGCGCGTACTGCCGCAACATATCCACCAGGTCCGCTTCCGATTATCGCTATATCAAATTGTCGTTCTGGCATAAAATGTTCTTATCAATAATTCTTGATCAATCACATAAGGTCAGATAATTCTTTTTTACTCAGTCCTGCCTGTTTAAAAATCTCAAGTAATGTCCCTTTGGGTAAATCACTTTTATGCAATGGTACAATTACTCTTCTTTTAGTGTTTCGATGATAATATATATGATGACTGCCTTTTATCCTATCGAGGATATATCCTTTTTTTTCAAGGATCGAGATAATTTCCTTTAGTGTGATTGTTGGAAGTTTAGGCATTCGCTTCTACAGTAAGAGTATACTCTAACGTCTTTTCTTCTGTAGGAATTTCTTCACCATGTTCAATGAGACTTTCAATATAAAGTTGAATTGCATCCTTTGCACATTTGATGGATTCTTCTATTGTATCTCCAAAAGTAACACATCCGGGAAGTGAAGGTACCATGACCGTATAACCACCCTCTGGTTCATTTCTTAGTAAAATCTTATAGTTCAAAACTTTCATATTATCCTCAAATCTTGAGATTTTTATGTTTTCTTTAAAAAATATATGAAATAGTGAGGGGAAAGTCAAAGATGATTGAATCATTTATAGGTTAATCAAACGAAAAAATTCGTAAATAAAAAAATATTTTATCGTTATTCTTCCTATTTCTTCTTAATTTTTAATATCTTTTTTACCAATCCACCGTAATGGACATTAAGCAAAAATCCCATTAAAGGAACTCCTGCAAAATGTATGCATTGGAAATTACAGCCAACGCCATCTTCAAGAGTTGTATCGCTTATGTTATTCTGTCGCACGACGACTAATCAGAAGTAAGATCGTTTCTAAAATACTTCCGACGGATTTACTCGGCTTATCGGAAGCAGATATTACACACGATTGCATTGTAGAATTATTTTCACTAGGTCCCTCGAACGAACTTCATGAGATTGTAAAGTATTTTAATTATCAGGGAATCTCAGCAGAGAACGAACCAGAAGAACATCTTTTTGTACACCTCCGCCGACTAGTATTTTCGATAGTGAACGATAACATCTTTCGACTTTATAACGAAGCTGATCCTGCACTTGGCAAAATACTTCGGAACATTAAAATCGCACTTAGCAACCAAACACAATTCAAATTGACCAAACACTTCGATGAATATTATTTAGAACTTACAACATGCGACATACTTTCAGGTTGTGTTACTATCCGAGATGAGGATTTACTGCACGAGATTTACCAAATAATTATAACTGAAAATGAAATTCCTGGCATCTTATCCAAATTAGTTAAGATGTTGACTTATCAGGAAATTTACAAACAACATGTTAGAATGATATTGGTTGCACTCGCTATAAAAAAAGGATATGAGAAATTGGGTGCCATCGATCAAAAACAAATTAAAATTTCTCCCTCTGTAAATAACATTGAACTTGGAGAGCCGGGGATTTTGTGGGGTGTTAATTATGGCTACCAGGCATTTAAACTAAATTTGTCCAATGGTTCAATTTTAGATTCGGTTCGCTTCGATATAATACCAAACCTCTCATTTGATGAAGAAGGGCGTAGCGTTGCATGGGACGGGAATAATCTTTGGTACTCAGAGTGGGGGCTTGATTCAATATTTCAGATAGATCCTGCTAACGGAAACGTGCTAAAAAAATTTAAATCACCTGGATATGGTCCACAGGCACTGGCATTTGGTGGCGGATTTTTATGGCACACAGATGAATATTCGAATCAAATCTATATTGGGCAATTAGTTAAGACACTCGTTGATGAAACTCAACAGGCAGGAAATCACTCGGTTATTTGGAATGGTAGGAATGAAGCGGGTAATACAGTTTCTAGCGGAGTGTATTATTACCAAATAACCGCGAACGGTACAAGCGAAGCGAAGAA
>CAYYIJ010000037.1:0-21713 GCA_964471945.1 uncultured Chlorobiaceae bacterium | reverse complement strand
TATTGTTCTTTAATCAATCCCATTTCAGCAAGAACCGCTTTCACGGGAATCGGACTGGATTCAACAAAATTGAAGTTGATCAAATCGAGAAGTTTATAATGAATCTTCATTGCCTGATGAAATTTTCCCTTCAAGCATAACCTTACCATATGGGAAAAAAGTTTAGGAGCCTCATTTGAGACAACCGAAACAACTCCATCAGCACCAAGAGCGATAAGTGGAAGTGTGATCGCATCATCGCCCGACCAAACACCGAAATATTCAGGTCTATGATGCAGAATTTCCATAATCTCTCCGAAATTCCCAGATGCTTCTTTAATACCGGCAATGTTGTGAAATTCTTTAGCAAGTCGGAGAGTTGTTCCGGTTTCGATGTTACTGGAAGTTCTTCCCGGAACATTATACATAACAATCGGTGCATCAATCTCGGATGCAATAGCAGCGTAATGTTGATAGAATCCTTCCTGTGTCGGCTTATTGTAATATGGTGCAACGGATAAAATAGCATCCACACCAGCTTTTAAAACATTTTTAGAATATTCAATGGCTTTGTTTGTAGAGTTACTGCCTGCACCGGCGATTACCTTAACGCGACCCTTTGCCTGATTGACAACTATGGAGACAACTTGTACTTGCTCATCTTCGGTTAGCGTAACGCTTTCACCCGTTGTTCCCGTAGGTAGGATTGCTTCCACACCGCCTTTGATCTGAAACTCGACAAGTTTTTTGAGAGCAGCTTCATCAACCTCACCTTTAAGCGTGAATGGTGTTACCTGGGCTGTGCCCGTTCCTTTAAATAATAATGTTCGTTTCATATAAAATTATATTGGAGTGATGAAATCTTTCATTGTGTAAATCCCTTTCTTACCTTTTAACCACTCGGCAGCAAGTAAAGCCCCAGTTGCGAAGCCGGCTCGATTCTTTGCCGTATGAACCAACTCGATAGAATCACCCTCCGAATCGAACAAAACACGATGTTCTCCAACTACATTCCCGATTCGTGTTGAGGTAATGTGGAGCTGGGAGGGTTTGATTTTTCCATGAGATGTTTCGAGATGCATTTCTTTTTTTCGTCGGATGTGCTTGAGGATTATTTGTCCCATCGTAAGCGCAGTACCGCTCGGACTGTCAGATTTTCCTTTATGATGGATTTCGTGAATTGCGATATCGTAACAATCGAATCTGTTAAAAATGTTTGAGGCAGAAACAAGCATCTGAAAAAAAATGTTCATTCCGAGCGAAAAATTTGGAGAATAAAGTAATCCTGTTTTTGCATCCTTCACTATTTTCTCGATCTCCTTCAGCTTATCATACCATCCAGTTGTACCAACAACAATATTTTTCCCACATTCAGCAACAACTTTGATATTTTCAATAACGGCTGTCGGTGTTGAGAAATCTATGCATACATCAATATCTTTTAGCGATTGTTTAGTGATACCCATACCACGAAGGTTGTTCTCGAGTGTAAATATTTGTTTAATCTTGATGTTCTTCTCCGAGGCAACTCGTTCGATTTCTTTTCCCATCTTGCCATAACCAATTAATACGATATTCATAATGTAACCTACTTATCCTTGATCTTTTTTTAAGCAAAACTGTGAAAGTTGATCGATATTAATCGAACCGGGGAGCTGAGTATTATATGATGCAACACGGTTGGCAAATTCTGTCGATGAAATGATATTTTTAGTCTTCATATAATGTGCACAATATGCTGCCGCGAAAACGTCGCCACATCCTGTAGTATCTATCACTTTCTCCGATTTTACAGCGGGTATATCGAATCGTTTTGACTGTTTGTGATTATTAATAAATACAGTGCTGCCCTTCTCACCACGCGTAATATGCAAAGCATTTGTGTTCAGAGCAAGTATGTGCTGGCTAAGCATCAATTCATCGAGATGTTCAATGCTAATTGTTCTTGCTTCTTCTTCGTTCATTTGTACACCATGCAGCATGAAGAACCATCGCCTCCACGTATCGATTGGTCGATAGAATCTTGTGTAATCATTATTGATGCCACAAACCAGGCAGTGCACATCGAGATAAATTTCCGTTTTTTTCTCTCTTGCTTCCATCCGAATTTCGTCAAGCGTTTCCAATGTGATATCGAAACCCGAGATCATGTTTATTAAAATCATATCGGAATTGAGATATGGGTGTATTCGTTTCAAGGTGATCGGTTCAGAAATATTATGTGAACACTCAATACGCCTTTCTCTGTTTTGATACTTTAGACGGACTTGGTTAGTGTTGCCGCTGAATTTGAAAATACCAGAAACATCAATATTCGGATAAACAGTTAGCCGCTCAAGGAGGTTATCATAATCATTTTTTCCAATACCGAAAACTGGAAAAATTTTATCTTTATATTCAAGTAAATTTGCCAACGCAGCAAGTGTAAAAAATATTCCCCCGTAACTTTGTGTCTCGCTCCCGTCGTGATGTTCAATCACGTCTAAACAAAGATGCCCAATAACAGTAATAGTCATATTAAATTTTTGCTGTGTATGGATAATTGCCTGCCTCGCAGATTCTCCATAATTGCTGACAAGGAAATTGATTTTCATATAACGCTCGTCCAATAATTACGGAATCTACACCAAACGGCTCTAATTCTTGAAGCTTCAATAAATGATCGAGTCCTTTTATACCGCCCGAAGCAGTGATCCGTAAGTTTGAATTCTTTGCAAGAAATTCAATCATTTTGAAGTTAGGCTTTTTATCTGCACCCTCTATAAGTACGTCAGTATATATCACTCGCTGAAAACCAAGTTGATAACCATTTAACGCTGCTGATAGAGGTGATATGCCTGCATCATCACCGCCTTTAATTGTTATTCGGTAATTATTAGCATCGATTGCCAGAACGACTTTACTTGGACCATAAACATCTAGTGAGCGTTTAGCATCGTCAGGATTTTCAATGAACATTGTGCCAACAACCACGCGGTATATCCCGTTGTCAAGGGCATGCTTCACGTTTTCAAACGTCCGAAGTCCACCGCCAAGTTCAATTGGAATTTCCACACCTTTTACTATTTGTGCGATAATATCGAAATTTACTGGGTGACCCTTCATTACGCCATCAAGATCTGTAATATGAAGAGATTTTGCGTTTTCTTTCCGCCATAGTTTTGCGATTTCGATCGGAACATTGCTATACTTAAAACCGTTCATCCCTTCGATTTCTATTGCGCAGCGCCCACTCTTTATTTCAATAGATGGAATTACCAAAATCATCTATAATAACCCATATCAGGAGTTTTTTTAATCATCATTTAAAAATGCAGAAATTTTATTTGAAATTCAAACGAATGTAATTATATTATTACAATCCGTGAAAAAACCATCTAAATATTTAGTTGTTTTTCTTGCTGTCCTATTTCATATAAACTTATTTTCCCAGCAATCTAAAGTAATCATTATCATCGTCCTTGATCAATTTCCACACTATTACATCGAGCGTTTTCGACCACACTTCTTACCTAATGGTGGTTTTAATTATTTGCTTGAACGAGGAGCAAATTTTGAGAATGTAAAATTTAACCACGCCCTCACAAAAACTGCACCGGGTCATGCTGCCATAAGTACCGGAACATACGCAAACATTAATGGCATCATTTCCAATGGTTGGTACGACCGTGATAAGAAAAAATTTATAAACAGTGTGGCTGACGACTCTGTTCATATAATCGATAACAACCAGAGCGGAAAATCATCGAAAAATTTACTGGTCTACTCTCTCGGCGATATGTTACGTATTCATTCTAACTTCAAGTCTAAGGTTATTGCCATCTCGAATAAAGATAGATCTGCCATTCTGATGGCGGGAAAATTAGGTGCTGCGTACTGGATATCAGACTCTCTCATTGTAACCTCAACATATTATATGGAATCACTTCCACCATATATACAAGCAATAAACACAGTGGGATTGATTAAAAATTACTTTGGTACCACATGGAATGAAATAAATCCATCGATAGCCGCGATTTTGTGCGATGAGGATGATGTCCATTACGAAGCCGACTGGGGCAAGATAGGGAAAGTATTTCCACATCATATATCTGGCGATAATCCTGCGATCATTACACCATCATATTATCAAGCTCTTGAATGTACACCCTATTCCACCGAGTTTCTACTCAATACAGCCCGCAGTGTTTTTACGGCAGAGTCGCTTGGATTTAGGGGGATTACAGATATGCTGTTTATCTCCATTTCGGCAATCGATGAAATCGGGCATGCGTATGGACCTGACAGCCGTGAAACATTTGATAATATACTTAGAACAGATGAAATGCTTGGAAATTTTTTCTTATTTATAGATAAAAATATCGGACTAAGTAACTGCATCATTGCACTTACAAGCGATCACGGAATAGCTCCAATCCCCGAATTTCTTAATAAAAAATTCCCAAATATTCAGGCAGGGAGAGTTAGCTCAAAAAAAATATCGACATATGCGGAGCGGATTCTTAAAAATAGATTTGGTGAAACAACAGAGGCAACATATTTAGAATATGTTAACGAGTGTGATATATACCTTAACCAGGATATGCTTACTAAGAATGGTATTGCTCTTGCGGTCGCCGCTCAAGTTTTAAAAGATTCATTAATGGTATTACCGTTCATTGCGGACGTGTTCACGCGCCCAGCGATTGAAGCTAAAAATATTCATAATCCTATCGCTATAAAAGTGGAAAAATCTTTTCACCATCATCGCAGCGGTGATGTGCTATATGTATTGAAACCAAATTTTATAATGAGTGGAGATAGCGTTGGTACAAACCACGGTCAACCATATGATTACGATTCTCATGTCCCACTCATCTTATATGGAAAAATGTTTTTAACCGGTACATATTCCTTGCCCGCACAACCTATTGATCTTGCACCGACCATCTCTGCTGTTTTGGGAATTGAAAACTCACGACAGTGTGAAGGAAGAATATTAAAAGAAGCATTAATGATGTTTAAAGATACGAATGAGAGATGATATCATGCTGCTTTTTTCAGAATCAGCATGGCCAATTTTTTCTAATTCTCCTTCGTCGAGCCATGTACCGTTACAAGAAAAACATCGGTCGATTTCCACTTCCTTGAACTTAATAGTTTGAAGCTCTGACCCACACTTAGGACAGTGCAGCCAGTGGAGGTGTTTTAACTCTTCCCGCTCCTTTTGTTTCAACAACTTTTCCCGCTCTTCTGCAAGTTTCTTTTTCTTCTGAGCTTCTAAGTGTACGAAATATTCCTCTTCCCCTTCACTCGGTTTACTAAGCATCGATATTTTCCTTTCTTAATGTCATTATCAATTTAAAGTTAAAATATTTCCTTAATTTATCCAACTTGTTGTGGTAAATAAGGTTTAACAAAGATTACCTCTTCCCTCTCTAACTTAACTGTTCCCGGAGGTAATCCTTTAATTTTTCTTACATATTTTCGTTCAGTATATGCAACGGGGGCATTGTTCGCTTTTCGCATTTTACTGTAATATGCTGCAATACTTGCAGCTTGATATATTGTTTCTTTGGGGATATCTTTCACACCACTTTTTACCTTCAGAACAGTATGGGATCCACTTGAACCTCGAGCGTGAAACCATAAATCACTCGGTTTTGCATATTTTGTTGTGAGCAGATCGTTATTCACACCGCTCTTACCAACCCATACTTCATAGCCACCAGCCACCTGAAAAATCCGGAATGGAGGCAGTTCATCTTCAAACCTATTTTTTATCATTTTAATAGCTCGTAATTCTTTTTCGTACACTTTTTTGTATTCTTTGATATCACTTTTTGATTGACAGACTTGAATTGAATCGAGCAATTTTTTAACTGTACCGATTTTTCTCTGTAATTCAATAATCCGGTTTTGATTTTCTTTCTCTGCTGTTCTTGAACGCCTCGCCTTCTCAAAATATCGTTCAGCATTCTGTACGGGTGTCAATGCGGGATTAAGATCTATTTCAATATACTCAGAATCTCCCCCAAAATTTTCGAGTGAAATGTGTTTCATACCTTTTTGTAGATGATGCAAGTTAGCGAGCAGAACATTCCCAATATGATCGCATTCTGATGGATCAGTTAACTTTGCTGCGCTCGCTTCTGCAAAGGATCGTTGAACGCGATGCAGTTCATGCTGTAGCTTGTTTGATATTTCAACCTTATCGTCTAATCGGTTTTGTTCTTTTAATGTTTGAGTAAGATAGCTGCGAATCGCATCATTGACAAAAGGGAATATATCAGCCCGATTATCTTCAAGATGATTAAGGGGAATAACTGATAATATGATTTCTTTTTCACCTAATGTATATATCCTTGGAGATGGCTGAAAAACTTCCGTATATAATCGCTGTATTTCACTATGGACAACTGTTAACTCATCGAGGTTAAGATTTTTTATTAGTGTTGATTCAAGTATTTTTGCTCGGTGCAAAATTTCACGTACATAAACGGACCCGAGTAACGGAAATAATTTTCTAAGCCCGGTTAATATGGCAACATCGGTTGGGGTCATTACATTTTGAATAAATTGTTGAACGTCGGTTACGAGATAGTTGTTTAATTCCCGGCTTTGGATAGTAAATAATCTTCCATGTAATTCCTTGTTACGTTTAAATGTTTCGAGAATCGTATTATTTTCATCGACAAGAATAATATTGCTCGATTCTGTGTTGTAAAGTTGAATGAAGATTCTATTGCCTGAATCAAGTTTTAGAATGATCGTCCGATCTGTTGGATAAATCGATAGTTGTTGAAGTGTTCCTCCGACAATGTCATTGAAGATGCCTACTGTATTTCTAGATGCTCGTTTAATTTGATCACGCAATACGATATAATTAAATCGCGACTTTAACGAGATACAAAGTGATTTACATGTTTTCACATCCAGATTTTTCGTAAGTGTAATAATAAGCTCGTCTTTTGTTTGTGTAAACGATTCAACTATTATATTGTTTTGAAGAACGGGCTGAAGCTCTTGAATAAAAGCGTTGAGTGTGAAATAATGAACCATCATGTTCACAATATATTTAAAAACTTGGAGTTTCTCAATAAATTATTTATAACGTTATGAATAAAAGGTTTTTCTTGCCGTACGTTTGAATATTTCGTACCTTATAATAGAAAATTTTCTAAATATTGTTGTTTTTTGATGATTTTAAGCATGACAGGTTACGGTCGATGGGAAATAACAGAAGGGCAGATCACTGCCGTTGCAGAGATACGCTCTGTCAACAGCCGTTATTTCGAAGTTTCGTCAAAGCTGCCGCGTACGATGTCACTTAGGGAGAATGAAGTAAAAGAGCTTTTACGAGCAAAATTCACTCGAGGTAAAATTAATGTTGTATTGAGTATTACCCGTGAAAATACAAACGGAGTTTCGTTGAAAATTAACAAAACCGCTGTGAAATCTTTTTATAAGCTGTTGAACGATCTACGGAAAGAAGTAAAGATTCAAGAAAAAGTAAAATTAGAACATCTATTGAATTTTCCAGAGGTAATCGAGGTCAACGAATTCGAACAATGTGATGAACGCGAATGGCTCATCGCAAAGAAAGTTTTGAATAAAGCTTTAGATGAAGTAATTTTAATGCGCCTCCATGAAGGCAGTGAACTATTGAAGGATCTTTTGCAAAGGATAAAGCAAATCGATGAGATGATCGATCAGATTGAAACTATTTCTAGAGATCGGTTACCTGAAGAGCGAAAAAGGTTGGAAGAACGTGTGAAAGAATTGGTTAACAACCAGCTTGTTATTGATAACAATCGCTTAGAGCTCGAATTCGCGCTGATGATCGATAAGCTTGATATAACTGAAGAGTGTGTTCGCTTTCGCAGCCATAATAAATTTTTTGTAGAATCACTGTACAGCGAAGAAGCTACTGGGCGAAAATTAAATTTCCTTACCCAGGAAATGAATCGCGAGGCAAACACGATTGGAGCAAAAGCGAATAATGCCAAAATTGCTCATCTTGTTATAGTTATCAAAGAAGAGCTGGAAAAAATACGAGAACAATTACAGAACATTGAATAGTTCATATAACTGTAAATGTCTCATCGAAAATTAATAGTTATTTCGGGCCCGAGTGGCTGCGGAAAGACAACCATAGCAAGAGAAATTCTCATGCGATATCCTGATATTGTTTTCTCGGTTTCAGCAACAACTCGATCTAAACGAAACACAGAGATAGAGGGAAAAGATTATTTTTTCATTTCAAAAAATGAATTTGAGAAAAAAATAAATCAAGATGAACTAATCGAGTGGGAACAGATTTATGGTGATTATTATGGATCATTGAAAAGCGAAGTTGAAAAAGCGATGAATAACGACAGAGCGATATTATTTGATATTGACGTAAAAGGAGCTCTTTCGATCAAGAATAAATATCCAAAAGACTCGATACTAATTTTTATTAAACCACCAAGTTTAAAATTACTTACTGATCGACTAAGGAGCCGGAAAACAGAAACCGCTGAAACATTAAATAAACGTATGGAACGTGTAACAATGGAGCTTGACTGCGCCAAGAAATTTGATCATTGTGTTGTTAACGATGTACTTGAGAAAGCTGTATCATCGGTCGATGCAATTATTGCGGGTGAGATAATTAGAAAAAACGGATATTCGAAACAATAATAATAAAATAAATAATGGAGATACTACTAATGCCAATAAAACCACTAGAGATAGATATTCTGAATAAAAAAAGTGAAAATACTTATGAAGCAATCGTTGTGTTGTTGAAACGTGCTCGCCAAATAAATGAGGAAATGAAAATTGAATTTAACCAGCGCGTAGAAATGCTGCAGTCGAAAGTCTTTGAGCCAGAAGAAGAAACTGAACAACCGCAGATCAATCCGGAGCAGATACTGATCGCACAAGAATTCGAAAAACGCGCGAAACCAACAGAAGCTGCTATTGATGAATTTAATCAAGGATTATTAACTTATAGATACAAAGACGAAGAATCCAAGTTATAGGAGCTTTGAAATCTTTTAAATAAAATGAAAGATATGTTAAAGAGAAAAAATATACTGATAGGATTGACAGGTGGAATTGCTGCTTATAAAATTCCCCAGCTAGTTCGCGATCTAAAAAAAAGCGGTGCATCGGTAAAAATTGTAATGACTGATTCAGCGAAAGAATTCGTTACACCCCTTACCTTATCAACCATCAGCGGTAACGAGGTTGTAATGGGAAGTTTTCCACGGTCAGATTCAAATATTCTATCTTCAGGCACATGGCATATAGATCTGGCACAATGGGCACACATAATGCTTATCGCACCTGCAACTGCAAATACTATTGCAAAACTTGCACATGGGTACGCCGATAATACAGTTACTACATTAGCTCTTGCAATGCGTGCGCCAGTGGTTGTATCACCATCGATGGATATGGATATGTGGCAAAGAACCCAAACCCAGAATAATATTGCCGTCTTACGAGAGTTAGGATATATTATTCTCCCACCAGAAGAAGGTGAACTTGCAAGTGGACTAGTTGGTCGGGGGCGACTGCCCGACCTCCCCAAAATACAAAATAAGGTGGAAGAAATTTTACAATTTGCAAATCGAGATTTGCGGGGGAAAAAAATATTAATCACCGCTGGACCAACCCGCGAAGCCATTGATCCCATCAGATATATTGGCAATCGGTCTTCAGGGAAAATGGGCTTTGCTCTCGCTGCGGCAGCGGTCCATCGTGGCGCTGATGTAAAACTTATCACCGGTAATGTCCAGATTCAAACACCTAAGAACGTTCATCGGATTGATGTGGAAAACGCGCAGCAGATGTACAATGCAGTGATGAAACACAAAAGAGGAACCGATGCAATCATTATGGCTGCGGCAGTTGCGGATTTTACTCCAACAAATTCTTTTTCAAAAAAGATTAGTAAAGAAACGATAGACACTGGCTCCTTCGTTATTAAGCTGAAAAAAACAAAAGATATCCTTCACGCTTTAGGAGAGGGAAAGAAAGAATATATACTCGTCGGATTTTCTTTAGAAACGCATAACGATATTCCCAATGCGATAGAAAAATTGAAGCGAAAAAAACTTGATTTAATCATTTTAAATAATCCAAAAGAAAAAGGCGCTGCATTCGATTCCGACACAAACATTGTTACCATAATCTCAAAAAATGGAAAAGTCGAGAAAGTAAAAAAAATGCTGAAGTATGACGTTGCTCATGAAATTCTTAACAACGTTTCGAAACTATTGAAATGAAAGGATATATTTTTGTCAAAAACATTGGTGGAATTTCTTGATAATACAAAGCGTTATTTTATGCAACAGCAAGATTTATTTGGAAATATTCTTTATACTGAGGAAAAGAAAACAAAAAAATCAGACACTCCAAAAATATTATTCTCATACCCTGATGAACCCTGGACAACTTCAGAAACGGTCGATGATCTCGATAAGAAAATTAACACCTGCAATAAATGCTCGTTAGGTGGTCAGCGGCAAAATTTTGTTTTTGGTGTCGGAAATCCAAGGGCAGAAGTTATGTTCATCGGTGAAGCTCCGGGGGCGGATGAAGACGCCCAGGGTGAGCCATTCGTTGGCAAGGGAGGACAGCTCCTCAATAAAATTTTAGAAGCGATCAACATGAAACGTGATGACGTTTATATTTGCAACATTTTAAAATGCCGTCCGCCGAATAATCGCGATCCCGAATCAATTGAAATGGAAACATGCACACCCTATTTATATAAACAGATCGAATTGATTGAACCAAAATTTATCATTTGTCTCGGCAGAATTTCAGCACAATGGCTCTTGCAAACGAAAGAAACCCTCACAGCTTTGCGTGGTAAGTATCATGATTTCCAAGGAGCAAAGCTCATTGTAACGTATCATCCCGCCGCCTTGTTGAGAAATCCTAATTGGAAATATCCCGCATGGGAAGATATGAAAATGTTTAAAAAAGAATATGACCAAATAAAAGCAAGTTGAAATGGTAAAGTCGAAAAAAAATATTGAACATCAACCATCTGTTGAAATATCTACTGCAGGTCGCATGCCGCCGCAAGCCGTTGATGTTGAAAGAGCAGTTCTCGGTGCAATGTTGATTGAAAAAGAGGCGGTTCCTAAAGTTATTGAAATACTTGAACCGTCGAGTTTTTACAATCCAACACATTTTAAAATTTTTCAAGCAATGGTGTCGCTGTTTGAAAAGGGCGATCCTATCGATGCTGTAACACTTGTCGAAGAGCTGCGGCGGCGAGGTCAATTGAATCCTGCTGAAGACCCCCTGTATATTACCGAGCTGACAATGAATGCCGGCTCACCCGCGAATGTGGATTATCATACACACATCGTTCTAGAAAAATCATTGATGCGAAATTTGATTTCTGCTTCGTCCGAGGTTGCTTCGCGAGCATACAGCGATACAGAGGATGCACTTGATTTACTTGACGAAGCTGAATCAAAGATATTCCAAATCTCGGAACGACGAATGAAGAGATCGTTCACACAGATAAATCGCGCCCTTCATGAAACATTTGAGATGCTGCAAGAGATACATGGTAAACATAGCGGTGTAACAGGTGTGCCGAGTGGTTTTTCGTTTCTCGATGAAAAAACCGGTGGTTTTCAGAAATCTGATTTAGTGATCGTGGCAGGACGCCCCAGCCAGGGAAAAACAGCATTTGCCTTATCTGTTGCGCGCAATGCTGCAATGCACAAAGAGAAAAAAACCGCGATTGGTGTTTTTAGTCTCGAAATGTCTGAGAGACAATTAATAATACGGTTGCTCGCATCGGAAGCTAAGGTGAACGCACACGAATTACGAACCGGACGTTTGCATGAAGATAAGTGGAAAAATCTGAGCCGAAACGTCGGCAGATTGGCAGAAACAAAAATATTTATTGACGATACACCATCCTTAGGCATTTTAGAACTTCGGGCTAAGGCGAGACGTCTAAAAGCCGAGCATAACATCGGGTTAGTTATTATCGACTATTTACAATTAGTTCAGGGTCCGAGAAGTGCTGAATCACGAGAACGAGAAATTTCTATGATATCCCGCTCCCTGAAAGCTCTAGCAAAAGAACTTGATATTCCTGTAATGGCATTATCCCAATTGAATCGCGCGGTCGAAACTCGTGGTGACAAGCGACCCGTACTTGCCGATCTCCGTGAGTCGGGTGCAATCGAGCAGGATGCTGACGTAGTGATATTTGTGCATCGCCCAGAAACGTACAACATTGAGACGATTAAGGATGAAGAATTAGGTAATATTCCTTCTGAAGGAATAGCAGAAATCATAATCGGAAAACAAAGAAATGGACCGACCGGTATGGTTCGGCTTCAATTTCATAAGGAGTATGCAAGTTTTGAAAAACTTGAGACAATGTTCACGCCGCCGATTTCTCAATCCCAAGAAACACCATTTTAGTAGAATATTGTTTTTTTTATGTCTAAAAAGATAAATATCTGCATACTTGGTTCAACGGGTTCTATTGGAAAAAGTAGTTTAGAAGTCATCGCAAATTTTCCGAACCAATTTCGTGTTACCTGCCTATCCGCGAATAAGAATACAGAACTATTGCGTCATCAAGTGGAACGTTTCAAACCCAAAGTTATAGCTCTCCGAGATAGCCATTCTGCACTCAAGTTTAAAAATTCTATGAATGGAAAGCAAAAAATATTTTCAGGAGAAAATAGCATTTTGGATCTTATTCATCAACAAGATATTGATATTGTTATTAACTCCTTGGTGGGGTTTTCCGGATTACAACCAACCATCGAGGCAATCAAGTTAGGAAAAGTTATTGCTCTTGCTAATAAAGAGACATTGGTCGTAGCGGGAGAAATTATCACGAAGCTAGCAAAAAAATATAACGCAAGATTAGTACCAATAGATAGTGAACATAGTGCGGTGCTTCAATGTTTAGCCGGAGAAAATCCTAAGAATATTGCAAAGCTTATTCTTACCGCTTCAGGCGGGCCTTTTCTGAATTTCAAGAAAAATCAATTTCCAAGAGTTTCGGTTAAAGCAGCACTTAGCCATCCCAATTGGAAAATGGGGAAAAAAATCACAATCGACTCAGCGACATTAATGAACAAGGGGTTGGAGGTAATCGAAGCCCATTGGCTTTTCAATTTGCCAACCAGTAAAATTGAAGTTCTTATTCATCCTCAATCCATTATTCACTCGATGGTTGAGTTTGTCGATGGCTCTATCAAAGCCCAGCTCGGTATGCCCGACATGAGAATTCCAATTCAATATGCCTTAACACATCCTAACCGCTCCGCATCGGAATACTGTAGGATTGATTTTCCGGTTTTAAAAGAAATGACTTTTTATAAACCCGATTTTAAAAAATTTGAATGCCTTCAACTTGCCTACAATGCAATTGAAAAAGGCGGAACCGCACCAGCAATTCTCAATGCGGCAAATGAGGTTGCAGTAGATTTATTTTTAAATAGTAAGATAAATTTTAGTTCGATACCAAAACTGATTCGGGGAGCTTTAAAACAAATTCCTGTTAAAACATCACCACGACTCAACGATATAATTGAAGTGGACAAAGAAACGCGTATCGTTGTTAGAGATATGAGTAAGTTAATATGATAGAAGGGGTTGTATGCAAATTTTGAATATGATATTATACACAATGATAACTTTAGGGGTATTGATATTTATCCACGAGCTTGGTCATTTTCTTGCAGCCAAACTATTGGGCATGCGAGTAGATAGATTTTCGATAGGATTCCCCCCGAGGGCTTTTGGTAAGAAAATTGGTGGTACAGATTATTGTATTTCATGGATTCCGATTGGCGGTTATGTAAAAATAGCTGGTATGGTAGACGAAAGTATGGATACTGAATTTGCGAATAAGGAACCGCAGCCATGGGAATATCGGTCGAAACCTATCTGGGCACGCATGACTGTAATTTCAGCTGGTGTGATTATGAATATTTTTCTTGCCGTGTTGATTTTTTCAAGCATTCATTTTGTTCAAGGTTCTTCTATTGCCGAAACAACAGAGGTTGGATATGTTGTTGAGGGCAGCTTCTTTGAAAAGGCGGGATTAGTCGAGGGCGACAAAATTCTATCCGTTAATGATAAATCGATAGCACATTGGGATGAGATTCTTCAACTCATTTACATCGAAAATTTAGGAAATAATATTACCTTGAATGTTGAGCGGCAAGGGCGGCACGTTCAGATTTATATTCCTGCGAAGAGTATTCCGCCCCCATCACAAAACCAGGCAGGGATTATGGTTGCTCACACGGTTGCAATCATCGAGGGTGTAGAACTAAATATGCCCGCCAGCAAAATGGGATTAAAGCTTGGAGATACAATAATAGCAGTCAACAATATCCCAGTCAATCAGCCCAAAGTAATAAAACTCATTAAAGCCAATGCGGGAAAGCAAATCACGATAACTTTGAAGCGGGGAAGTGAAATACTAGCAAGCACCACAACAGTTACCGAAGAAGGTAGAATAGGTATCAGGATAGGAAGCCGATACCTTGGACCTTCAAGAAAAATCGAGTACTCAATTATCGGAGCAACTGGTGAAGGTTTAAAAGACATCAAAGAATCTGCTAAACTTTTTTATTTAACGATCAGTAAAATATTCAGTGGAAAAACTTCTGTCAAAGAGTCCTTAGGCGGACCAATTGCAATTGCTCAGCTTGCCACACAAAGCGCTGAGTATGGATTTTTAATGTTTATTTGGTTCATGGCACAACTAAGTATGAGTTTGGCAATAATCAACATATTACCTATCCCTGCCCTTGATGGTGGTCACTTAATAATGTTGTTTTTTGAGAAAATTTTTAGGCAGGAAATTCCATATAAGGTGAAAATAGCCATTCAACAAGCGGGTTTGATACTATTGCTTGCATTTATGGCATTCATAATTTACAATGATATCTCCCGTTTTTGACTTTGGGTGATAATACACACATTTTCTTTCTTAAACGAAAACTATATTATCTATAGAATAAAATACTTTATATTGAGGTTCTTATGAAAACCATAAATAGAAATTTTCAGTTCAGTTTACTGTTTTTAATACTATTGTTAATAATTAGCATGGTGGCGCCTCAAACGTTAAGCTCTCAATGCTTGACCATGAGAGTAAGCATGTCGCCATTTCAACAACTTTCACCCGCCAATATCGATCTCGAACATTTTGAAACCAAAACCCTATTATTCACTCTCTTTATTGGGAATGATACATGTGGTTCAGTCAGTGTTCAACTTGATATTTCCTTGAAGATTACATTGGCGGACGGAACTCGGCTCCCGGAACCGGTTACCTTTACCACACTACCATTTGATGTACCTACCGGTGGAAAAGTAATAACGAACTTGATGATAGGAAAAAATTCCGAAATCAAGTCAAAAAAATTTGAACCACCTGCGGATGTAAGAGAAAAAGTCCTAAATGTTGCACTCGCAACCGGGAAATTTCCAGCAGGTAGATATGAATTTGATTTTAAACTTAGTAACGAACAGGGTGAATATGTAATACCCGTTAATCCTATTGAACCAATTGATTTAAAGAATCCATCGCGCGTGGAACTTCATTCACCACGCGACGGTGAAACAACAAACGAATTTCCTTTTTTTGAATTCTTCCACGAAGGTCGTACAGGAATTATCACGATTGCTGAAAAATTGCCCGGCCAATCTCGTGAAGATGCTATCATGCAGGATCCACCAATGAATGAAAAACCAATAATGGAGAATCAAAATTCGTTTCTTTATTCAGGTGGTCGTCCGTTAGAACAAGGTAAATCATATGTTTGGCGTGTCGTGAGTAAAATCCGCGAGGTTAACGGCATTGAAAATGAAATCTCCAGCCCCATTAGTTTATTTTCCGTTTCAAGTTCAACTCAAGAAAATCTTTCCTCTCAGAAATTGACGGTAGATCCGATTCTTAAAATTCTCGAAGAAAATTTAGGGAATCAACATTCGGCAATTTTCGATCAGATTCGTAAGAATAATTTTATAACGAGCGGTCAATATATGCTAAATGGCACCGTAATTTCACGAGGTGAACTTATGAAAATTATTAACGAGTTGAAAAAGATTGATGAAAATATCGAAGTGAGTTTTGAATAAAGGAGACTATGATTATGACAACTCAAAAAAAATTTAAAAGCAGTTTAATGGTAATTACCAGTTTAATCCTAATTGGTTTATTCTCTGGCTACACAATAGATAAAATATCGCTCGCAGTCATGACAAAAGTTATTCAAGATGTTACGAAGAAAACGGAAACAACCGATTGGACAAAAGCGGACAAGGGAGATATGTTAGATAGCGGTAACTGGGTTCGGACAGCAGAAAAATCGCTGGCGATTATAAAATTTAAAGATAACAGCATCGTTCGTTTGCGAGAAGAGTCGGAATTAACACTTCATGGTGAAGGACAGCGCGGTACGATGACAAAACAAGCACATCTTCATAAAGGTTCATTCGGATTCGATGTTCAGAAACAAGGGAATGAGCAGTTTCGTCTCACGTCTCCGACTTCAGTCGCATCTATCCGGGGTACAAAAGGAAAATGGAGCAGCGGTAAGGGATATGATACACTAGTTGTTACCGAAGGGTTAGTTAATCTCAGAAATTTAATATCAAATAATGAGATCGACGTGGGAGCTGGTTTTATCGGTTTTTCTGACGAAACAGGAGCAGTTACATCAAGGAAAGCTACGGAAGAAGAAATAAATCAAGCAGCAAGTGCAGCACTTGGTGGAATATTGAATGAGTTGAAACTTGAGTTAAAGGATCCCGATGGTAATAAAAAAGAATTGAAGCTGCGATACAAACAATAAATTTGGTGCGAATTAATTGTAATTTTTGTATCTTGACATAACTAAAAATAATAACCATTTTATAGTTATGAATTCGTGAAAAAATTTTTTATTGCAGCTGTATTTCTTTTTATTGCATCATTTGTACATGCACAGGTAAGCGATAAAATTGCAAGGGTAAATATCGGTTCATTGCATCAAGGTCAGCCACTTACAATCCAGGTTGATCTCATGCAATCAAATTTACTCGATCAAATTGAGATTGCATATCGACAGTTTGGTGAGCGCAATTTTAAACATGCCGAAATGACGCTTACCAACAACACCGCCTCCTTTTCACTTCCCGCTGAAGTGCTTCTTCCGCCATTTATCGAGTATTATTTCATCCTCCACGTTCGCAGCCAGGATGACCCAGAAACCTATCCGCTTGAAAACGCAGAACAGCAACCGTTTAGGATCGACCTCAAACCTGCTTCTGATTTAACAAGTGAATTTATTATTCTCAGTCCCGAACGAGATGAACGTGTTTATTTGGAAGATGTTCTCATATCATTTTCGCTTTACTATCCTGATTCATTAATTGAATTAGATTCTATTCAGATCCTTCTGGATGAAAATGACTTATCGGCATATACTGTACGAGCTGAAGATCTTTTTGTTGTGAAACCAGAAAACGCAAACTTATTATTAAAAGCGGGACAGCACACAATCAGTGTTGCTATGAAAGATACAATTGGAAACACAGTAAAAAACTTCTCATGGAATTTTACTGTAATCGGTGAGGGCGTTACCCGAACTATTAGTAGATCATCAAGCCCGTGGACGTATTCATCTTCACTTCAATTAGAAACACGACAGGAGAATATTTCCGACCGTGTCGTTCCATACAATCGCAGTACAATCTCAGCAAGAGGCGGTTATGATGTGTTTCAAGTAAAAGGTAATTTGTACTTAACGAATGAGGAAAAAGAATATCGGCAACCCCAAAACCGTTTTTTTATTGGATTGGAATCTCCATGGCTCAAAATTGGATATGGCGATAGTTATCCAATATTACCCGACTTGATAATGAGTGGTAAACGTGTAAGAGGGTTAACCGGCAGTCTTACTCTTGATATTTTTAATCTTGATATTGCAAAGGGTATTATCACTCGTCGAGTAGATGGAGAAATATCACATCCATTTCTATTCTCCAAAATTGATAGTGTGAGAAATGAAACCAATCGCCCTATTAAAACAGAAATATTTGCACCTTATCAAGATTCTCTTTGGGCTGAATACAAATATGGAACCTACGAGCGTGAACTTTTTGTGGTTCGCCCAAGCTTTGGAAAGCGAGAGGGTACACATTTTGGTTTTACATATTTTAAATCAAAGGATGATATTAACTCAATTAAATATGGTATAAAACCTAAGGAAAACGTTGTTTTTGGCTCTGATTTTTTAGTGTCATTCGACAATCGAAATCTTGAATTTTGGGGGCAAGCCGCATTAAGTGCAAGTAATAAAGATTTCAGCAAGGGAAAGATTAGTGATAGTGAAATTGATAGTATGTTTGCCAACAAAACTGAAAAGTTTCGAGATAATATCCGAAAATTTAGAGATATCGTTTCTCCTATAATTACCGTCAATCAATATCTCGTACCTCTTCCATACGATACAGTCAATGCATTAAATTTTTTCAAAAATATACCAACATTATCATACGAAACAGGCACTGCATTAAATTATTTCAACAATACATTTAAGTTTACCCATCTCCGCCACGCTGAAAGTTATGAGTCGTTTGGGCAGCCGTTCCTTCGGAATGATGTACAAGGTTATAATATCTCGAATCGCCTTCGACTTTTCGACAATCAAATATTCATATTGGCAGGACACGAACGACTCCTTGACAATACCGTTAAAACTAAAATTGCAACAACTGTAAGTACTACCACTAATATCGGAATATCTTACTATCCAAGAATAAATGCACCAAATGTAACAATCGCCTACCTTATCAATTCGAATCAAAATGGCAGGCAGGACAAATTTTATGGAACTGATGATAAAACGAACCGCGTAATTTTTCAAATTGGTAAAGATTATGACCTTATTGGTTTACGTCATAACGCTTCTATGGGAGTGAGTACTTCAAATAAGAATGATTATACAGAAAGAAATTTTGACACAAAAAATACCAATTTTACTATCAGCAATTTTTCAACGTTCAAAATTCCACTACAGACGATGTTTTCATTGTCATATAACTCGAACCGTTTTCCGTCAGGCAAAAATCAAACAACGAAACTTAGCTATACGACACTTTCAATAAATGCAAACTACATCATGTTGGATGAAAAGCTAAGACTATTTGCAAGATTTAATCCGACATTTGGTGAAATATCAAGAATGCTGGCCACGTTGAGTGCGCAATATTATTTCTACAAAAATCTCAGCGCTCAAACACAGTTGGATCTATATTTCAACCAAAAGATGTATAATCTCAACCGAACAAGTAATGATATAATCTGGAATCTCATTCTCCGGGTCGAGATCTGAACAAATCATGCCTCGAGGATTTTCAAAACCGGTTCGTTTATTTTTCCTCAACATCAGCATCAGTTTTTTTGTAACAATTTTCATTCTACTACTTACGCAAGATGTCTTAATTGAGTTTCCACCCCTAAAACGAGCCGAGTTATCACTTATAGATATGCGCTTTCGTCAACGCAGTATTAACCCAGTGATTAAAAATAAAACTGATATCATAATTGTAGAAATATCACAGGAATCGTTCAAATCGCTGCCTGCTAAATGGCCCTGGCCAAGAACATATTACACAAAGCTTGTTAAAAATCTCAAGCGTGCTGGTGCAAGTACAATCGGGATCGATATCTTGTTCGGACATGGTGATTCTATGTCTTCCACACAAGATGAACAATTACGCAGTGCAATAAGGGAAGCAGGGAATGTCGTCCTCGCTGGTAAAATAGAAACCGAATTAAAACACTACATCATTCAAGAAAAATATCAAAATTATGGAAACGCTATTTTAGATACGACAATCAACGTTGGTATTGTTAATACCCGTGAAGATGTTGACGGTGTGGTACGACGTTACATGCCATTTATTTATGATGAAGTACGTCAGCTTCCCATACCGACTTTTTCAATGGCAGCGGCGAACATCGCCCTGCATCAAACACCTGCTCACACGGCAATTGTTGAAGAAGGGAATTTTAGATATCGTGAAAAGATTATTCCGCAGTACGACCCGATATCATTTCTTATTAATTATTATGGACCATCAAATACATTCAAGCGAATTCGCTTTGCCGATGTAATTGACGACAAAGAACTTCAAACGATTGAAGAATTAAACAATCCCGGGGAAGAAATAAATACTTTTGACGATCCAGAATACGGCTATCTTTACGATGGTACATTTAAAGATAAGATCGTTCTCGTCGGGTCAACAATGCCTGAAGACAAAGATTTATTTCCGACACCGATTGCAAAAGGAGAACACGATGACGATAACAAAATGTACGGCGTGGAAATCCATGCGAACGTTATCCAAAGTATCCTTGACGGAAATTTTATTTGGCGGCAGCCATTGTGGATGACAGCACTAATTGTTTTCGGCTTGAGTTTGTTTACTTTTGTTTTCACCGAGGGATTGAAGGCAATCCGGACAAAATACAGTGTTATCATCGAAATTTTAGGTGTTGCGCTTGTTTTAGCGGAGCTGTTCCTTGTTTACTGGTTATCATTGCAACTCTTCATTAAGGAAAATTTTCTCACTGATATGACAAGTTCATCCCTTGCGATCATTGTGTGTTACGTTGGCAGTACAGTTTACAGTTACATCACCGAGCGCAAGCAAAAAGATCTCATTAAAAATATGTTCAGCAGGTATGTAAATCCGACTATCGTTGATGAGCTTATTGCACATCCAGAGAAATTACAATTGGGCGGAGAAAGAAAAGATTTAACAGTATTTTTCAGCGACATAGAAAATTTCACACAGATATCTGAGAAAATGCCCCCGGAAAATCTTGTTGCAATCTTAAATGAATATCTTAGTGAAATGACAGCAATAATACTTACAAATGACGGCACACTTGACAAATACGAAGGCGATGCAATCGTTGCATTTTGGGGCGCGCCAATTCCACATACCGACCATGCATATCGCGCATGCAATGCAGCTTTACAGATGCAAAAAAGATTAGAAGAATTACGCATTCGATGGAGACAGGAAAATCGACCTCTTCTCAATACACGAATTGGTATTAATACTGGCGAACTGATAGTCGGAAATATGGGTGGTGTAAATCGGTTCGATTATACTGTCATTGGTGATAGCGTAAACTTAGGGGCTCGTCTGGAAGGGGCTAATAAAGTGTATCGGACAAGCATCATGATCAGCGAAAGTACATACAAGCAGGTTGAAGGAAAAGTTTATGCGCGAGAATTGGACTTGCTTGTTGTTTCAGGAAAAACTGAATTTATTCGTGTATATGAGCTTGTGGGATTATTAGGCGACCGTATACCAGATCTAACTGAACAATTCATCAATATATATGACAACGGATTAAATTTATATAGGAACAAAGAATGGGATGAGGCGATATTAAAATTTCGGCAAGCGCTTGAGCTTGCACCCGGCGATTATCCATCTCAGATGTATATTGAACGTGCAGAAACATTCAAAGATTTTCCTCCGCCAGATGATTGGAATGGTGTATTTATTTTACAAACGAAGTAAGGATGAAATATTTCACTAATTGAGCTATCCGGTTTCTATAATATCATGACTAATCAAATATCAACAGTTCGGAGTTTGGTTCATTAGCAGTTAAAGACATCTGAAAAATTCAAAACAATACATCTCGCAAAGCTCGCCAAGGTCGCAAAGGAATT
>CAYYIJ010000036.1:0-21821 GCA_964471945.1 uncultured Chlorobiaceae bacterium | reverse complement strand
TAATGCTACTAATTAACATGGTAATTTGTTCATTACAATTTGAGTAATGGGCAACACCCATTTAGGTGGACTCAACATGACAAAAAAAAATAATTCAGAAGTCTTTTGAAAATAATGGATTGCGAAATAATGATAACATTTGCAATCCTTGATAAAATGAGCTAAATTCAGTTTAGCATACAGAATAAATTAAGACATTTTGAAAGAAAAAATAATGCATTCTCAATCTATGGTATCGATTTTAACAATTATAATAATTGGAATACTTTTCGGAATGAACACAATGAAAGCCCAAACTATCCCACCACAATGGATTAAAACTTCAATAGAAAAGCTTGAAGTTGAGTTAATAAAAAAATACGGCGAATCACAACGCGTCCGCATTACCCAGGGCATAAAACAAGTTGCTGATTTCTGGCGATCAGAAGATGGTGATGCAACGATATTTGAGAATTTCATAAAAGAAAATTTTGCCGGTAATAAAGCAACACTCGATACAATGTTTAACCGCTTAGAAAATCTTCTTGAAAAGCTCAGCGGTCATATGCAAGAGATTGGTCGCGAGTTTCGCAACCAATCTGATCTCGATTTAGGACCTGTGTTGCCAATGGATGATATTTTTGCAGGTTATGACCCTGCCGCTCATATTAGTGATGATTTTTTTAAAAACAAATTGGCATTTGTTGTCTTATTAAATTTTCCATTGACTACTCTCGATCAACGATTGAAGGAGGGTGAAAAATGGACTCGACGTCAATGGGCAGAGACACGGCTCGCACAAGGATTCTCGAAACGTATTCCGGCTGATGTCAATCTTGCTATTGCGCAGGCATCATCAGAAGCTGACAAATATATTTCTGAATACAACATCTGGATGCACCATCTCTTGAATGAAAATGGTGAGCGATTGTTTCCACCGAAACTTCGATTATTATCTCACTGGAATCTACGTGACGAGCTAAAAGCGAATTATTCCGATCCGGACAAAGGACTTGCTAAACAACGCATGATAGAGAAGGTGATGGAAAGAATTGTCAAACAAACTATACCTAAAGTCGTTATCAATAACCCGAATGTTGATTGGAATCCATATACAAACGAGGTGAAAGCATCTGAAGTAACTGATTCGGAGATTCTAAAAACTTCCGGCATGAAGATCACAAATACACACGAACCCGACACGAGATATGAAATGTTGTTAAAAACCTTTCAGGCATCGAAGAAACTGGATCCATATTCACCGACAGCGCCAACATTGATCGCACGACGTTTCGATGAAAATCGTGAAATTTCTGAACAACGTGTAAAAACAATGCTTGAGCAAGTTGTTTCGTCACCTTTGGCTTTGGAAGTTGGAAAATTAATTCAAAAGCGGTTAGGTCGTGGGCTTGAGCCATTTGATATCTGGTATAATGGTTTCCGTCAGAGCGGAGCATATAATGAAACCCAACTTGATGAAATTGTTTCCACGAAATATCCGACAGCCGATGCTTACAAAAAAGACATCCCGAACCTCTTAATTAAACTTGGTTTCTCAAAAGAACGTGCCGAATATCTCGCAAATAATATTATAGTTGACCCGGCACGCGGTTCGGGGCATGCACTCGGTGCCGGAATGCGCTCGGAGAAAGCTCATCTTAGAACACGCGTTGGAAAAAATGGAATGAACTATAAAGGATTCAACATAGCTGTACATGAAATGGGCCATAACGTTGAACAAATTCTCTCGCTAAACGACATTGATCACTGGTTTCTGCAAGGTGTACCGAATACTGCATTTACTGAGGCGCTCGCATTCGTTTTTCAGGGAAAGGATTTAGAATTGTTAGGACTATCAGCGATTAACCAAAACAATGAGGTGTTGAATATTATTAATGATTTTTGGTCGGTATATGAAATCTCCGGTGTTGCATTAGTCGATATGGAAGTTTGGCATTGGATGTACGATCATCCAAATGCAACTCCCGCAGAATTGAAAGAAGCGACAATCCAGATTGCTAAGAACATTTGGAATAAATTCTATTCGCCTGTTTTTGGTAGGAAGGATGTTGTTCTTCTCGGAATTTATTCTCATATGATCGACGCATTTCTTTATTTGCCAGATTATCCAATTGGTCACATGATTGCTTTCCAAATTGAGGAACAGATGAGAAAAGCCGGTGCGATCGGACCTGAATTTGAACGAATAGCGACAGTTGGACGAATTGCCCCAGATCTTTGGATGAAGAATGCCACTGGCTCAACAGTCGGACCTGACGCGTTGTTAAAAGCAGTAGAAAACGCATTAATTGAGATAAATAAAAATAAGGAAACCACCAAATGAATAAAGTAAAAATTCTTTATGTTGATGATGAAACCGACGCTCTAACTGTAATAAAAATAGGGATGGAAGACCGTGGGTACGAGGTTCTAACTGCTGAGAATGGCAATGCGGCACTTGAAATTTTAAAATCTATTACCCCTGATATTATCATCGCAGACCTCCGCATGGTACCCATGAACGGTTTCGAGTTATTTCATGAAGTGAAGAAGAGCCCAAATCTTGCTAAGATTCTCTTTTTCTTTTTAACTGCCATCGATGATTATTTAGCACAGAAATATGGGCAATCGCTCGGCGTTGATGCGTACATCACTAAACCTATCGAACTTGAACAACTCGACAATGTCATTAAACGGAAGTTAAATAAGCAATAGCTGTATTCATTTCCTGCAATGTTTTTCGAGTTTCCATTTTTTCAATACTGATAAGGCTTTATAGTTAGTGAGGTCAAAATGTATAGGTGTGATTGAAACATATTTATTGAAGATTGAGATCAGATCTGTTTCTTCAGAAATATCTAGTACTTCAAGTTTACCAGTTAGCCAATAATATTCTTTGTTATTCGGATCGCGACGCATTTCGAATGTGTCATCCCAACGAGATTTTCCTTGGCGTGTAATTCTTACACCGCGGATATCTTTTTCTATTAGTGAAGGAACGTTTACGTTAAGCAGCGTATCTTTCGGAAGTCCTTTTTGCAGAACCATATCAGCAAGTTTCCGAGAAAACTTTGCAGCAAAACTGAAATCAGGTTTATCATACGTAGTCAAAGACACAGCAATTGATGGAATACCGAGTATCGTGCCTTCGGTTGCAGCAGAGACTGTTCCCGAGTAGATAATGTTTATTGCTGTGTTTGATCCGTGGTTAATGCCTGAAATCAAGATATCAGGTTTTTCTTTTAAAACAGTACGAACAGCAATCTTTACACTATCGGCAGGAGTACCTTCAACAGCATAACCGAAGAACTTATTGTTTTTATAAAATTTTTTAACTCTGAGTGGATAGTTCATGGTAATAGCATGCCCTACAGCACTACGCTGTTCGTCTGGAGCAACAACTGTTACATTCCCCAACTTTTTTAATTCCTTAACTACAGCATGAATACCGGGGGCATCTATTCCATCATCATTGGAAACGAGGATATTCGGAATTTTGGAGATCTTTTTCACGATGTCTATTAGTAACTTTCCTTCTTTAATGGAAATTTTTGTTTCTTGACGTCGGTAATAAAATTTTGAAACGACGACCGCATCGTGTTTGCTAACTCAGAGTATCGTCGTACAAATCGTGGTTTAAACTCCTCAGTTAATCCTAACATATCATATACAACCAGAACTTGCCCATCGCAATAAGGACCAGCTCCGATTCCGATCGTCGGGATTGGAATTAATTCGGTTACTTTCTTAGCAAGTGTTGCAGGAATTTTTTCTAAGACAAGCGCAAAAATACCCGCATCAGCAAGAATTTTTGCATCTTGAAGCAGTTCTTCAGCTTCTTCCTTTGTTGTTGCTCTGACTTCGTATGTTCCAAATTTATTAATTGCTTGGGGGGTTAATCCTAGATGTCCCATCACAGGAATGCCAATTTTTACTAAGTGCCTAACAATATCAGCGATATATTCTCCTCCTTCAAGTTTAACTGCACCAACTCCAACCTCTTTCATAACTCGCCCGGCATTACGTACAGCATCATCAACACTCGTTTGAAACGACATGAAAGGCATATCAACCACAATCAACGCATTCTTCACACCTCGTTTTACTGCCTTTGCATGATATATCATATCATCGATAGTAACTGGAAGTGTTGTTTCATAACCATGAACAACATTACCCAACGAGTCACCAACCAGGATAATATCGATTCCAACTTGGTCAAGGTATTTAGCGACTAAGTAATCGTATGCTGTGAGCATAGCAATCTTCTCGCCAGCGTGTTTCATCGTCATCACGGTCTTAGTCGTAACAACTCTTGGTTTATTTTGGTTAATCTTGTTTTTTTTCATAAACATTCCTCGTAAATAATATTCCCGCTACTTTCAAATCCTTTTTTTATTGCAGTGGCGATTTCACTAAAATCGACACTCCTTTTTAAGATGGTTTCGACTTCGGTTGTGCAGAACGAAAGAGTGTTACTTATGATTTCTTCTGAATCACATACATGAGGAGCGAGAAATTCAATTATCCTCCGATGTTCAGGTCCTAAGAGGAGCGAACCATGCTGCAGGATAACATCACCGTATCGTCGTTGAGCGCTGCCTATAAGTTTTTTCCCGTCGAATTGGATTTCATTCCTTGCTGAGGAGGAAAAACAAGGAATCGAAGTATTTAATTTATAAAGCTGTCTAAAATTATCAGAGGATACGGAAAGCGAAGCATTAATTCCAAGATACGTTAAACTCCGTAAAAGACATTCGTTGATGAATCGATATATAGCCCGAGGCCCTTGATCAGTGATCTTCGTTACTACACAATAAGTAATCTCATGAGCGTGGAAAATTGCTTTACCGCCTGTTGGTCGTCTGACAATATCGAATCCAGATTTATTAATTTTTTCATGATCGAAATCTTCAATATTCTGATGAAATCCTACCGAAATTGTGTGAGGATGCCAGCCATATAGCCGCAGGGTAGGAGATCCTGCTCCATTTTGTAAATCTCTAGCAAGAGCTTCATCGAACTCCATATTTAATTTACCCGAACCGAGACCTGTATTAATAAATTTCAGAATCATCGTTTTCCGATAATACCGCGTTTACTCTTTTCAATAAATTCGAGGACATGATTGATCTCTTCGGTCAAAGGGATTTCCGATTTTATCTTTTCTATTGCCTGAGTAACATTTAATTGAGAGTGATAAATTAAACGATATGCTCTATTGAGCTTTTCAATTGCATCGTTTGTGAAATTCCGTCTTCTAAGACCAATGATATTTAAACCTTTATACGCGAGCGGCTCGGAACCTGCTAATACGTAAGGAGGGACATCTTTGGTTACACGAAACCCACCACCTATCATGGCAGAACAGCCGATATTTGAAAATTGATGTATTGCAACAATCCCTCCGACTATTGCATTATTTTCGATATGAACATGCCCTCCCATATTCACCGAATTGGCAAGTATAACATGGTTTCCAACCTGACAATCATGGGCTATATGGGCATATGCCATTATGAAACAATTATTTCCAACAGTGGTTTTATTACTCACCCGTGTTCCGCGATTCATTGTTACATACTCACGGATTACATTATTATCACCGATTTCAAGAGTTGTAACTTCACCAAGATATTTTATATCTTGGGGCGGAGTACCTAACACTGCTCCATGATGGATGCGACATTCTTTCCCGATACGTGAACCATTTGCAATCAAAACATTCGATGCTATGTGCGTCCCCTCTCCAATCACTACATCATCTTCGATAATTGTAAATGGTCCTATGGAAGTATTTTCACCAATCTTAGCTGTTGGACTCACCACTGCTCGACTATCTATCGAAATACTCATATCTTATCCTATTGACTGAAGTATATAAATTAATAATTTTTTGTATTTTCAATTTCTCGATCTACAATGGCAGCGCTCAGCTCGGCTTCGGCAGCAAGTTCACCATTGCGATACGCTTTACCCTCTAATAAAGCTATTTTAGCACGCCGGTTCTTTAAAAATACTTCGAGTATTAGTTGATCACCTGGACCGACTTGCTTTCTGAATTTTGCGTTATTAATAGTAGTGAATACAGCAATCTTCCCTTCAGGGTTTTCTAATCCGTTCAAAATTAAAATCCCTCCAACTTGTGCCATCGCTTCTATAATTAATACACCCGGCATAACAGGTCTTCCGGGGAAATGCCCTTCAAAAAACCATTCATTAATACTCACATTTTTGATGCCGACAATTTTTTCATCAAGTTTAAAATCGATGATTTTATCAACAAACAAAAAAGGATATCTATGAGGCAGAATTTTTTGGAGAGCATTGATATCGAAAACTATTCCTTCTTTCTTCTCAAATTGATACTTCTTGATAAGAGCTTGTTGTTGATATAGCTTTCGAACTTTTTTCGCGAATTCAACATTACTCGCATGTCCGGGCCTTGCAGCAAGAATCTGAGCTTTAAACGGGGCTCCAATGAGTGCAAGATCACCCATTAGATCAATCAACTTATGACGCGCCGGTTCGTTTTTATATCTAAGAGATTTATTGTTTAGAATTCCATTTGTACCGATAACGAGTGATTCGTTTAAATCCAATTTTTGTGAGATTCGTTTTAGCTTATCTTCCGAAAGATCCTCATCAGCAATAACGATAGCATTATCCAGACTGCCCCCTCGAATCAGACCTTGCGCATGGAGTGCTTCAACTTCGTGGAGGAAACAGAATGTCCGCGCTGGTGCAAATTCTTCTATGAATTCTTTTTCTAAATTAAACAAACCCGTATGTTGACTTCCTAAAGCAGGATTGTGATAATCCACCATTACTGTTAATCTGTAATCATCAGTGGGCAGAGCAACGATATGCACTCCTTTGCTCTCATCAACATATTGTATTGTCTGATCAATGATTAGATAATCTTTGGGTGCATCCTGGATTTCAAAGTCGGCTTTTAAAAGTGTTTCAACATATGTTTTTGCACTGCCATCACAAATCGGTGGCTCGATGTTATCAACTTCAATTATGATATTATCAATCTGCAAACCAACAATGGCTGCAAGGATGTGTTCAATCGTATGGATTTTTGCATCACCAACTTGGAGTGTTGTGCCGCGTGCTACTTCAACGACAAGATCAACAAGAGCGGGAATTTCGGGCTGCCCAGTTAAATCAACCCTCCGAAAGCGGATTCCGTAATTAATAGGGGCTGGTTTGAATGTTACTGTAGATGAAACTCCCGTATGCAATCCGACGCCTGAAATTGAAATAGGTTGTTTAATCGTATGTTGTTGTGCTAACATTAATTTCCTTTTGTCGTTGAAATATTTTTCTGATTAATCTGTCGTTCAATCTCTTCAATTTGCTTCTGGAGTTTTCGAAATTCATAAAGTAACTCGGGTAATTGTCGAACTGCTCCCTCGATTTTTAAAGTATCTTGAATCTCGCGAGCGGGATAGCCAAAATATGTTTTCCCGGGTTCTTTAATCGTTTTGGGAACTCCGGATTGAGCACCGATTTTCGTTCGATCAGCAATAGAAATGTGACCCGTTAAACCAACCTGACCACCAAGCGAACAGTATTTTCCAATTTTTGAACTTCCTGATATCCCGGTTTGCGCCGCAATCACTGTGTGTTCGCCAATTACAACATTGTGCCCAACCTGAATTAAATTATCTAATTTCACACCGGTTTGAATAATCGTTTCTCCAATAGTTGCTCGATCTATCGTACAGTTAGCGCCAATCTCAACATCATCCTCGATTACTACAATACCACGCTGAGGAATTTTTTCATAACTGCCATCGGGTTTAGGGGCAAAACCAAAGCCATCGCTACCAATCACACTACCGGAATGAATGATAACACGGTTTCCGATCCTACACTGTTCACGCACAGTTACATTCGTGTACAGTAACGATTTCTCTCCGATTTCAACATCATCACTTAAAACACAACCATGATGGATGGTCGTCTCTGTACCGACTTTACATCGCTGCCCTATAACAACATACGCACCAATTGAAGCACAATCCCCGATTATAGCGTCCGTTGCAATTATCGCTGTTGGGTGAATACCCTTAGGGGGTGGCTTTATTGGTGGATGAAAAGTATTTACTAATTTTAAAAACGAACGATATGGATCAGAAACTTTCAAAACGCTAATAGGTACTGTGCGGTGCAATAGCTCATCGAATTGAGCATCATTCGAGATCAAAATTGCTGATGCTAATGTAGTTTTGAGGTGAATTTTATATTTTAAATTCGTCATAAAGGTAATATCTCCAGAACTTGCGTCTTCAATTTTTGCTACACGCAAAATTTCGACATCTTCTCCAGAGAGCTTACCATCGACAAGTTTTGCAACCTCAGAAAGCCGCATATTCATTTACTGAATGTTGTAATGCGTTCCAGTACTTTTGTTGTTAAATCGTATTTATCATTCGAATACATGAGAAGTATATCCCCACTCTTATCGAAGATGTAATCGTAGTCATCATCTTTTGCTATATCCTGAAGTACTTTGAAGATTTTATTCTGAATCGGTTTCATCAATTCATTTTGCTTTATGAATAGCTCACCATCTTGTCCAAATTTTTTTTTCCGATAATCGGCAATCTTTTTATCAATGTCTTGCAATTCTTTTTCTGCCTCAGATCTAAGCTGGTCAGTTAGGATCAATTTTTTCTTGTCATATTCTTGAAATTTTTTCTGCCAATCATTTTGCAATTTAGCAAGCTCTGCCTGCCAGTCCGCAATTAAATTATCGATCTGCCGCTGGGCATCTTGTGCCTCAGGTAATTTTTCCATTATTACTTTCGAATTAATCCAACCGATCTTCGATTGTCCTAACCCAATTGTGAAGTTTAGGAAAAGTATAATGATTAATGACAAGAATTTCATGTTAGTTTTCATAGTTTCCTCATATTAGTTATTAATTTTTGCCTCGTTTCAAACGATCGACAACGAGATTGGTATAATCATATTTTGGTTCACCATAAAGCAAAAACATAATTTGTTCATTTCTATCGAACATGAACTGGATTTTTTGTTCTTTGGCTATCTCTTCAATAACTTTCATCACTTTTAACTTGATGGGACGCAGGATCGAATCAGTAACAATGGCAAGTTCGCCATCTGTTCCAAATTTTTCTTGTCGAAACTGATACCCTTTTTGCTCTAGTGCGATTAATTCTTCTCGCTGGATTCTTTTTTCTTCCTCTTTAAGCAATGGTTCTTTTTTTTGAAAATCTTCATATCTTTGTTGAAGGTCTTTACTCAGACGTTCAAGCTCCGATTGCCATTGTTTACCAATCGCATCCAATTTTTTATTTGCTTCGATAGCTTCAGAATATTCTTGAAGTATCTTTGCTGAATTAACAAAACCGATTTTTAGGGATTGTGCAAATCCTAAAGGAGTAAACAACATTCCCATAAGGATCAGCACCTGAGCTGACTTAAATATTTGTATCACGTTAACCTCTATTAATTGTGAAAGATAAAAAAAAATAATTAATTAAAAACCTCTACCAAATTGGAAGTGAAACCGCCAGCCGTCTGGATTTCCATCCTTTGGTAAAACATCATCTGCACCATATGCATAGTCGAATCCGATCATACCTATTGGCTGAATAAGTAATCGTGCGCCGATCCCGAAAGATCGTTTCAAATCGAAGAAATCAGTATGTTTAAAATCACGATAAACATTACCACCTTCGATGAACCCGAGGAAATAAATCGGCATCGGATTCAGTGTAGCTGCCAATCGCAATTCGATTGCATGTTTATTTAGTACACGCCCACCTTCCTCTTGTCCAAATTTATTTTTGGGCCCAACACTTCTATCCTCATAACCCCGAAGCGGTGTTGTGGAAACATATCCCATTAAAGTACCACCCATGTAAAAATATTCGATAGGCGGAATACGAGAATTCTCATAAAATCCTTCGAGATAACCGAGAATCGTAGATGAAAAAAGAACCAATCTGCTTGAGCCAAAAAGCGGGATATACCATTCAGCATTGAAAAGCCACTTGTGGTAATCAACATTACCTGGTAAGAATGGTCCACCTGAAATTTCTGTCGATAACGCTATGCTCGAACCGATTGTAGGAAATATCGGGCTATCCGCACTGTTTCGTGAGAGTGTTTGGTTTAAACTTACCTGATTTGATTTACCGACTTCATAATAAGTACTTCCACCGGCGTCACGAATGTCGTAATGTTGGTATCGAAGAATCCAATCTGTACGGCAATAATTATCGGGCCAATTTAAACGCCGTCCCAATCTTACAGAGGCACCTGTTTGTCGTATATCCCACTGAAATTTTTGCCGGGTATCATTGAGACTTAAGCCGAGAGTTGTCGGTCTATCGAATAACCAAGGTTCGGTGAAATTAAGAGAAAATGTTCGAAATCGCGCACCTTCGCCGAATTGCCAATCGAAATTTAAAATCTGGCCTGCTCCACCCGAAAGAGGATCGCTTATTGAAAAATTTGTGATAGTAAATCCGAGCGCTCCTGTAACCCCAAAAGCCCCACTATATCCCACAGAAGCATTAACATTATCACTCGATTTCTCTTCAACTTCATATATTAATTTAACCGTCTCTTCATTAAGAATGCGGGTATCAGGTCTTAATTTTTCAGGGTTAAAATAATTTAATTGGGCAAGCTGTCGTAAACTCCGAATTATCAAAGCTCTACTGAAATATTCACCCGGTAAAGTATATAACTCACGCCGAATTACATTCTCTTTTGTTTTCCTATTACCTTTTATCTCTACCTGTCCGACTCGAAATTGATTTCGCTCAAATACATGGATAGTTATATCAAGACTATCACTGCCGATACGCTTGATTTCCGGTTCAAGATTGAAACGAAGATAACCATCGTCAAGGTATAAGGAAGCTACATCTGTTTGAGCTTCGTTGCCCCTTAAATTCTTTTCAAATGTATCTTCATCGAAAATCATTCCACTTTTAAAACTTAATCGGTCATCGAGAATCTCGGAACGATAGACAGTATTCCCCTCCCAACTAACATTACGAACTTTATATTGCTGTCCTTCATTAAGATTGATATTTATAAACATTTTCTTATTATCCTCACTATACCATATTGAATCGGACAATATCTCAACGTCTAAATAACCATTTTTCTTATAGAATTTTATTAGTCGTTCCTTATCATCATCGTATTTATTTTTTTCAAATTTGGGAGACGATAGGATGAAGTGATACCATTTTTTTTCTGAAATATCTTCAAATTCACTTTTCAAATCGCCATCATCGTAATTTTTGTTTCCTGTAAAAATAATTTTTTGAATCGTAACTCTGGTACCTTCATCAACGTTGAGTTTAAGAAGAACCCTGTTCGGTTTATTGGAATCTCCCACAACCGACTCTGGTATAATAGAAGCAAGAAGGTAACCTTCCTCTTCGTACAATCGTTTAATTTTTTTTATGGTCGTGTATATATCATCTGGTGTTAATATTTGTCCGTCGGTAAGTGTGATTTTCTTTCTTATGTCGCTTTCGCCAACATCATCAGTTCCAATGATCTCAATCTTGTCGAGCCGGGGATACTCTTTCACTTGAATGAGTAGATAAACCCCTTTATCAATTTTATTTTCAATAACGATTTGAATGTCTGAAAAAAGTCTCAACGCCCATAATTTTTGAATTGCCTGACGAATTTCATCACCGGGAACTGTAATCTCGTCCCCAATTCTTAGACCCGAATTTGCGATAATAGCACCACTTTCACCTCCGGTAGCCGGGTTATTACCTTCGACAGAAACCCCGAGAATACGAAATTTTTCGACAGCGGTAGTTTGGCTGTAGAGTGATTGTGAAATTAATAAGATACAACAGATGATTACAGTTAAACTAAGATGTTTGCGCAATTTATTAAAGTCCTGTAACTTGTTTAAAAATTTTCTTCATTGAATGTTGTTTTTTATTGGTTGAAATTAGTTGCTCACTGACTAAACCGAAACGGCGTTCACGTCTTTGGAACTCAGCTATAACTTCATACAACTGTTTTCGACGAAAATCTGGCCAGAGGATATCACTAATATGAATTTCTGAATATGCAAGCTGCCATAATAAAAAATTGCTTATCCGAAATTCTCCACTAGTACGAATAAGTAAATCAGGGTGTGGAATCCCTTTCGTGGATAAATATTGTTCTATGGTTTGGTTTGAGACATCTTCTGGTTTTAATTCATCACGTTTTACGGCAGATGAAATTGATTTTACCGCATTGGTAATATCCCAACGGCCGCTGTAGCTCAGAGCCAGTAAAAGTACGAGTCCAGTATTAAATTTTGTTTTTTCGATAGCGAAAGACAACTCTTCTTGAACTTGATTAGGAAGTGTTCCGATATCTCCGATGGTCTGAACACGCACATTATTTTTTAGTAGTTTTTCAGTTTCATCACGCAACGCACGCATAAGTAAAAGCATCAACATCGAAACTTCATATTTTGGGCGTTTCCAATTTTCAGTAGAGAATGCATATAGAGTTAGATATTGAATCCCAAGCTGCCCACATGCTTCTACGATATCTCTTACCGATTCAACACCTTCTTTATGACCGGCGATACGGGGTAATCCTCTTTTCTTTGCCCAACGACCATTACCATCCATTATGACTGCAATGTGAATTGGGATGATACCGTTTCGTTGTAGCTTTTCTTGATTTTTTTTATCTTCGCCTTGTCGCTGCTTCAGGCGGATCGTATGCAAATGTTGAATTTCCTCTGAAATCAATATATTTTTATCCTAACTTATTTAAAAGTTAACTGATTTTGATTTGAAAGTCAAGGATTCTTGCATTTTAAAAAAAATAATTTGCTTCGGGGCATTGTTTTTCATAAAAAATTGTTTATATTTATAAACATCAAACTATTAAAAATCCTCAATTTCAATAAATATTGTATGTTAACAAAAGGTTTAAATAAGGTGAAGGCAAAAGCCAAGGTAATTGGATTAGTTATTACAAGTTGTCCCTGCTGTGGTAATCCAATAAATTTCGATCGACAAATTACAAAAATTTGCGCATACTGTGAAGAAATAGTATATATTGATCTTGATAAAGTCGAAGTTTGTTTACACGGACCTATACAAGAAGGTCGAAAAATGAAAATTAGTATGAATTAAAATATAATCAAAAGATTCCTTCGTTGGAATCTTTTTTTACAATAAAATCGGACTGTATTAGTCGTATATGTTTCAATTATCAAAAAAAGTTGAATATGCTCTTATCGCTATCAGACACATGGCCTTGAATAGCAAAGGGCAGATTCAGACTACAAAAGAGATAGCAGAAAAATATCATCTACCCTATGAGCTTCTTGCAAAAATAATGCAGAGACTCGCTAAACAAGGTTTCATTGTTTCGCACCAAGGAATGAACGGCGGTTATGCTTTTACTCGAAATCCGAAGGAATTAAAAATTTTAGAAATTATAAATGTGATTGAAGGAAAAACTGCCGTGACTCTTGTTCAATGTGAATCTGGGAATCCGGCTGATTGCAGTATAAGTGCTACATGTATAATAAAAAATCCACTCCTTAAATTACAAACAAACATAAATAAAGTCCTTGATGAATTAACTGTTATGGAAATGTTCTAATGAAGCTCCCGATTTATATGGACTATCATGCAACAACACCAGTAGACGAACGTGTTGTTGGAGCAATGATTCCGTATTTTACCGAAAAGTTTGGTAATCCTGCAAGTCGACAGCACCAGTTTGGTTGGATTGCAGAAGAAGCTGTCGAATATTCACGAGTTATTATTGCAAAAGCTATTGGTGCCGAACCAAAGGAAATAATTTTTACAAGCGGTGCAACTGAATCTAATAACCTAACATTAAAAGGAATTGCCGAGGCTTGGAAACAAAAAGGCAATCACATCATCACCTCCGCCACGGAACATAAATCCGTCCTTGATACCTGCAAAAAATTGGAGAAACATGGATATCAAGTAAATTATTTATCAGTCGACGAATATGGACTGATTGATTTAAATCAATTACAAGATTCAATTTCTCCCAAAACGATTCTCGTGTCCATCATGACGGCGAACAATGAAATTGGAACTATTCATGACATTGCTGCGATTGGGAAATTATGCCATGAACGGGGAATCTATTTTCACACCGATGCTGCTCAAGGTATCGGTAAATTTCCACTAAATGTTCAAACCATGAATCTTGACATCATGTCACTTTCAGCTCATAAGATATATGGACCAAAAGGTATTGGAGTATTGTATGTTCGAAGCACAAATCCAAAAGTAAAGCTGATGATGCAAATGGATGGCGGTGGACATGAACGAGGAATTCGTTCTGGATCATTGAATGTCTCCGGAATTGTTGGGTTAGCAAAAGCGGTTGAGTTGGCAATCAACTCAATGGATGTTGAATCAAATCGAATCAAAAATCTTCGTGATAAAATGTGGAGTGCATTCAAATCCCAAATCGACGAAGTTTATCTTAATGGACATCCAACGCAACGGTTACCGAACAATTTGAATGTCAGCTTCCTACATGTGGAAGATAATGCACTTATGATGAGCATGAAAGATATTGCAGTTTCAACTGGCTCTGCATGCAGCACTGCCGATCCGGAACCGTCTCACGTATTGAAAGCAATCAGAGTTTCTAAAGAGCGACTTCACTCATCTATCCGTTTTGGTTTGGGTAGATTTACAACTGAAGAAGAAGTCGATTATGTAATCAATCGTGTGGTTGAAAACGTGAAGAAACTTCGTGAGCTTTCTCCAACATCCAACAAACGTAAACAAGTTGTCAGTGTTTAACATATTTATAACAATCTATGAAAGAAATAAACGTCATTTTAAACAATCAAGCTGCATTTTTAAGATTTTTAAAATCAAAATTTCCAGTTTTCCACAACTCAAATTTATTTTTTAGAGATATTCAATACGGTATCATGTGGTTTCTTCAAGAACATAATTTGAATGGCAGTTACCCTGTTGCTGAAAAAGTAGCCAAAGAAGTGGTGATAACTTTCGAGCAAAACGGAACCTTTACAAAGATTGATCATCAAACATGGATGCTGAATTATCCAGAGTTCGCTTTACCACGAATTGAGAAGAAAGCTAAAGCATGAACGGAACCGACTCATTAGAAAAACTTGCACAAAGTGAATACAAATGGGGATTCGTTACCGACATTGAATCGGAAACTGCCCCACGCGGATTAAATGATACTATCATTCGGTTTATTTCTGCAAAGAAGAAGGAACCTGCATGGCTGCTCGAATGGCGGCTGAAAGCATTCCATCACTGGCAAACGATGGTAGAGCCAACATGGCAGAACGTGAAGTATCCACCCATCGATTATCAAGACATCATATATTATTCAGCCCCTAAACAAAATAAACTAAAAAGTCTTGACGAGGTTGATCCGGAGATTCTAAAAACTTATGAGAAACTTGGAATTCCACTCGAAGAACAAAAGCAGTTCGCAGGTATTGCTGTGGATGCTGTATTTGATAGTGTATCGGTTGCCACAACATTTAAGGAAAAATTAAAAGAGCTCGGTATAATTTTTTGTTCCTTCTCGGAAGCGGTTCAGGAACATCCAGAGTTGGTGAAAAAATATTTAGGGTCTGTTGTTCCAGCAACTGATAATTTTTTCGCAGCACTCAATTCTGCTGTTTTTAGTGATGGATCGTTCTGCTACATACCAAAAGGTGTCCGCTGCCCGATGGAGCTTTCAACTTATTTCAGAATAAACGCCGCACAGACAGGGCAGTTCGAGCGAACACTGATTGTTGCGGATGAAGGTGCTAACGTTAGCTACCTCGAAGGATGTACAGCTCCGATGCGAGATGAAAACCAACTTCATGCTGCGGTTGTAGAATTACTTGCCCTGGATAATGCACAAATAAAATATTCAACAGTTCAAAACTGGTACCCGGGTGATAAAGAAGGAAAAGGTGGTATTTATAATTTCGTAACGAAACGCGGAAAGTGTGCAGGAATAAATTCGAAAATTTCTTGGACACAGGTTGAAACCGGTTCGGCAATTACATGGAAATATCCAGGTTGTATCCTTCAGGGTAACAATTCAATCGGTGAGTTTTACTCTGTTGCAGTTACTGCCAACTATCAGCAAGCTGATACGGGTACAAAAATGATTCATATCGGAAAGAATACAAAAAGCACAATTGTATCGAAAGGTATATCCGCTGGTTTCGGACAAAATTCATATAGAGGTTTAGTCAAGATTCATAAAAATGCAGCGAATGCAAGAAATTTTTCACAATGTGATTCTTTACTACTTGGTAATAAATGTGGGGCTCATACTTTTCCGTACATCGAAGTGAAAAATACCTCCTCAAAAGTCGAGCATGAAGCTACGACATCGAAAATTGGTGATGATCAAATCTTCTATTGCAAACAACGGGGGCTTTCGACAGAAGATGCAGTTAATTTGATAGTGAATGGTTTTTGTAAAGAAGTTTTCCGCGAGCTGCCAATGGAATTTGCTGTAGAAGCTCAGAAGCTGCTGGGGATTAGTTTGGAAGGAAGCGTCGGGTGATTGTAACATTGAATCATTGTACCATCAATGATTAAATAACTTAGCCATTACAAGGATAAATAAATGTTAGAGATCAAAAATTTACATGCATCAATAAACGGAAATGAAATTTTAAAAGGTGTCAATCTCAAAGTTAACGCAGGTGAAATCCATGCAATCATGGGACCGAATGGGTCAGGGAAAAGTACATTGGCTCACGTTCTCGCTGGCAGAGAAACATATAATGTTACGAAAGGCGAATTAATTTACGATGGGAAAAATCTTATGGAGATGCAGCCAGAAGAAAGAGCACGCGAAGGGATATTTCTTGCATTTCAGTATCCGGTCGAAATACCGGGCGTCAGCAATACCTATTTCCTGAAAGCAGCACTCAATGCTATCAGAAAACATCGTGGACTCAATCAGTTTGATGCGATCGAATTTCTTTCTCATATAAAACAGAAAATGAAGCTTGTTGAGATTGACCAAGATTTGTTGAATCGCCCTGTTAATGAAGGATTTTCAGGAGGAGAAAAGAAACGAAATGAGATTTTCCAAATGGCAGTCCTCGAACCTAAGTTAGCAATCCTCGACGAAACAGATTCAGGGCTGGATATTGACGCATTAAGGATTGTTGCAGATGGTGTAAATAAATTGAAAAGACCGGACAACGCAGCCATCGTTGTTACACATTATCAAAGATTGTTGAATTATATTATTCCTGATTTTGTTCACGTACTCATTGACGGATGTATCGTTAAATCGAGTGGAAAGGAGCTCGCACAAGAGCTTGAGGTAAAAGGATATGACTGGGTGAGATAATGAATCAATCGTTTGAAAATATCAAAGAATACATAGAGCAATTCAAGACATTTGAAAAAACTTTAAATGGAGAATCGAAAACTCCTCTCCATGAAATCCGTCGAAGTGCGATCGAACAATTTGCAAAGCATGGCTTCCCGACATCCAAAGACGAGGAGTGGAGGTTTACAAATATCCAGCCAATAATAAAAACTAAATTCAAATCATACTTCAACAAAAAGATAGATGCAGTTAACAAAGAACAAATTGACAAAGTAATCATTAAGGGCATTGCCCAAACTCGATTAGTTTTCATCAATGGATATTATTTTGCTGATTATTCCCTTAATAATCTTATCAACAAAGATGTTAAGGTCGGATGTCTTTCTGAAACTTTCCGAAACGATTGTAAATCGATTCAGAATCACGTCGCTCAGATTTCCAATTATGATAAAAATGTTTTCACCTCGTTGAATACGAGTTTCATTCAAGATGGCGCTTCCATCATTGTACCAGATAACACAATCCTCGATGAACCAATTTACATTGTCTATATTTCAAGCGAAGATCAAACACCCTTCGTTGTTCATCCAAGAAATTTGATTATCGTTGGTCAGCGTAGTAAAGTCTCAATCATTGAACATTGCGTCCATCTTTCGGATAATATCTATTTCAACAATACTGTAACCGAGATAGCAGCAAGTGAAAACTCCATTATCGAACATACGAAGCTGCAGAGCGAAAGCACAAAAGCATATCATATCGGTACAACATATATTAAGCAATCTTCAGGAAGTAATGTTGCTCAGAATTCAATAATGATTGGTGGAGCAATCGTCCGAAACAATGTTATGTCTATTCTAGATGGGGAAGGAACCGAATGTAAACTAAACGGTTTGTCGTTAGCAACAGGGCAACAGCTTATTGATAATCACACAACAATCGACCATTCAAAACCGCATTGTTCAAGTCATGAAATGTATAAAGCAATTCTTGATGGAAAATCGAAGGGAGTTTTCAACGGCAAAATCTATGTGCGTAAAGATGCTCAGAAAACCGATGCGAAGCAAACAAATAAAACACTTCTCCTTTCGGTTGATGCGGCAATGAATACAAAACCACAGCTTGAAATATTTGCCGACGATGTAAAATGTACACACGGTGCCGCTATCGGTTATCTTGACGCAGACGCCTTGTTTTATTTACGCTCACGTGGTATTAGTGAAGAAATTGCACGCGACCTGCTAACATACGCATTCGCAAACGACATCCTTGAAAGACTATGCTGTGAAGGGATTCGAGAATACCTACATCTAATTCTCCATTCACGACTAAAGCAAGGACGACAATTTGAGAAACTTTACACTGATGAATTCACAAATTAACATCAGACCATTCGATTTACAGAGGATTAGGACAGATTTCCCAATTCTGGAACAAAATATCGGCGGTAAGCCATTGGTTTATCTCGATAATGCGGCAACAAGTCAGAAACCGCAAATTGTGATTGATGCAATGAATCGTTATTATATGGAGGAAAATTCCAACATCCATCGAGGCATTCACTACTTGAGCGAATTAGCAACCCAGTCGTATGAATCTGCACGAGATAAAATTCAAAAACATATCAACGCCGCTCATCGGCAGGAAATAATTTTTGTGCGAGGTACAACCGAAGCTATAAATCTTGTCGCACAAAGTTTCACCAGACATAATTGTAAGGAAAACGATGAAATTATTATCTCTGCTATGGAACATCATTCAAATATTGTTCCTTGGCAATTAGTTCGTGACGAAAAAGGATTTCTCATCCGTGTTATACCCATCAACGATAAGGGTGATCTTTTCATCGATAAATACGAAAAAATGTTTAATGAAAAAACAAAAATGGTTTCTATAGTCCACATCTCAAATGTGCTTGGCACAATCAATCCAGTAAAGACAATGATTGAGATTGCACACAGATTTGGTGTACCAGTTCTCATAGATGGAGCACAAGCAACACCACACTTGCGAATTGACGTCCGGGATTTGGACTGTGATTTCTACGCTTTCTCTGGGCACAAAATGTATGGACCTACTGGTGTGGGTGTGTTATACGCAAAAATAAATCACCTCGAAGCAATGCCTCCTTATCAGGGTGGTGGAGATATGATTAAATCGGTTTCGTTCGAGAAAACAATTTACGCTGACCTCCCACATCAGTTTGAAGCTGGCACACCGAATATAGCCGGTGGAATTGGGATGGGAGCAACAATCGACTATATCAACCAAATAGATTTTGAAGCAGCAATCAAACATGAGAATGAACTATTGCAGTATGCTACCGATGCACTTTCAGGCATTAAAGGTTTAAAAATTATTGGAACAGCGAAGGAGAAATCGGGTATCATATCTTTTGTGTTAGAAAACATTCATCCTCATGATGTTGGAACAATTTTGGACGACGATGGTATTGCCGTTCGAACAGGTCATCATTGTGCACAGCCGCTTATGAAGTGTTTTGAGGTGCCTGCAACAACTCGTGCTTCGTTCGCATTTTACAACACAAAAGATGAAGTTGATGCACTTATTAAAGGAATTCACAAAGTTATTAAGATATTCAGTTAATGACAGCACTCAGAGAACTATACCAGGAAGTTATCCTCGACCATAATAAAAGTCCGCGCAACTACCGCCGCATGGAAGATGCTGACAGAAAAGTTGACGGCTACAATCCACTATGCGGAGATCACTTTACGCTTTTTGTAAAGCTAAAAGATGATATTATCGAAGATATAAGTTTTGAGGGTGCGGGATGTGCGATTTCGAAGGCATCAACTTCGGTAATGAGTGCAGCAGTAAAAGGAAAGACAATAGTGGAAGTTGAAGAACTATTTAAAAAATTTCATACACTTGTTAAAGGTGAATCTGATCCGATGGAAGATTTTGAGAATCTTGGAAAACTTGCCGCCTTCTCAGGTGTTTCTGAATATCCTGCACGAGTGAAGTGTGCAACGCTGGCATGGCATACTCTTCATTCTGCCTTGACTTCAAAGGAGCATAGAGTTTCAACAGAATAAACGATATGAACAACACAAAAATCGGTTCGATAGAAAAAACAATCATCAAGGAACAGGTTATCGAAGCATTACGAACCTGCTATGATCCTGAAATCCCTGTCAATATTTACGAGATGGGCTTGATATATGGAATCAATATAAGTGATAATAGTAACGTTGAAATTATCATGACACTAACTTCACCTTATTGCCCTGCGATTCAATCGCTGCCGGCTGAGATTGAACAAAAAATAAAAAATGTTCAAGGTGTAATTGATGCGAAAGTGAATGTTGTTTGGGAACCAGCTTGGGAGCCGAGCAAAATGACGGAAGCAGCACGCTTGGAGTTAGGATTGTTTTAACGATATTAGTAACTGATGTTACGCAAGAAAATGGTTTATCACAAAAGTTTCGCAGGTCTTTGCGTCCTCTGCGACTCTGCGTTTAACCAAAATGCTAAATTGCTCTTGGAAATGAAGAGGAACCGCAAAGACGCTAAGAACGCAAAGGTTCGCAAAGATGATTATTTAGTTCTGTGCGTAACATCAGCGTTCATGAACTGGCGTTCACCACCGAGAATGAAAATACTGCAAACCCGTCATTCCGACATGTTTCTGGTCGGAATCTTAACCGAGCAATCCTCAATTGGCTAGGCTTAGATGCTGACCAAAAGAATGTCAGCATGACGTGAAAGCTGGGTGCTGAGCATAGCCGCAGGACATAACCTCTGTTTTTCGCTCTTATTTTCATGGCAGTTAGTAAGATGAAACACCGAACATCAACTCTAGATGGGGTTATTTCAATAACAGAAAAGAATTTAATTTTTAATTAACAAAAACAACAAATAATAAAAGAAGGAATAAATATGTCATTCGAATGGAAATTCAAGCCACGCCCGTATTCAGATGAAGAAGCAAAAAATCTATTAAAGAATGTTGTTTCCCCAGAGACTACGGACTGGCATTATAATACACACCACAAAGGATACATAACTGCTCTGAACACGATAGAAAAAGGATTAGAGACAGCCGACCGATCTAAAGCCAATGGCAACTACAGTGAAGTTGGTGAGCTGAAGCGACGGTTTACATGGAATCATTCAGGGGCGATGCTTCATGATCTTTATTGGGAAGTTTTAGGTGGGGATGGCGATCCAAAGAAAGGACCTGATGTTCTTTCGGCGATTGAGAAAGAATTCGGTTCATTCGATAAGTGGAAAGAAGATTTCAAAGCCACAGCAATATCTGCGAAGTTAAGCGGTTGGGGACTTCTAGTTTTCGACCAATTATGGTCTAACCGGTTACTTAACATACTTGTTGATGAACACCAATATGGTGCAATCTGGGGTGGCGTTCCCGTGATCGCACTCGATGTTTTCGAACATGCTTATTACCACAAAGATGGTGCAAAGCGTGCCGCATACATTGATAACTTCATGGC
>CAYYIJ010000035.1:0-21860 GCA_964471945.1 uncultured Chlorobiaceae bacterium | reverse complement strand
CCCTCTGCTTAAAAGGCAGATGCTCTACCCCTGAGCTACGGGCTCTAAACCTTCCTTTTTGAATAAATAACTATCAAACGGCTTAAAAATATAATAAAAATTTATGGGAGTAGCAAGCAAATCTAACTTAAGAGTTCTAAATAATTCACCATGGGCACCCTGAACTCGTTACAAGGTCTAAGCAAAAATGTCAATCCCACAAAAAGAGCGGGACGAAACAACTAGATATTTTATGGAAAGACATTTTTATCGGCTTGCTACTTGACAAAGAGACATTTTTGTCGTATCTTTAAACAGTGGTTTTTCACCAATGCAAACTGACAATGACTTATATGCAATCAACAAATATCGCAGAACTCCAGCCGCGTGCCGAGTTTGGCATTGAGGCACGTCGGTTTCAAACACAGCCGGCACGTCTCCATTTACTGCATGGACATTCAGGCGTGTTCACCGCTGGACTTATCATCGGCAGTGCAGCACAGCAGCCAATTGCAATCATTGACGCCGCAACACGTTTCAACAGCTACACGCTCGCAAAGGTTGCAGCGTATCTTGGCATACCGGCAAAAACTCTGCTGCATCGAACATACGTTACCCGTTCATTCACGGCTTTTCAAACCGAAGCATCAATTACAACAAAACTTCCTCGCTTCCTTGCAGCTCATCCATGCCGTATTGTGGTCATCTTAGGGCTGCTAGATACATATTACGATGAGCAGGTGAAGCCACGCGAGTGCCAGCAAAGCTTGCAGCGCATCATGAACACACTCAGAGAGCTAGTAAAAAAGAATATCCATGTTCTTATCGCCGATGTCGAGGTTGCCGAGCCACCAAAGGGCAAAGAGAATCTTTTTCAATTTATCAAAAACTCGGTTGATGATATAACTATTTTAGAGTCACGTGAAGAGGGTTTTCATTTTATCAATTTTATGGGAATGCTTTTTAAGAAAGGAGAAAATAGTTATGGGACGAAACAACGATACCTTCACACTTGTCGTTGACAAAAACAGAGAAACATGGAGTAAATTTCGTCGAGGATTGAGAAGGGAAGACCAGCAATTATTCGACGAGTTGTGGCGCGCACCAAAACTGCATCTTGCCGCGGGGGCTTTCCTTGCCAACGAAATACCGCTCGAAACAATATTGATGGCAATGATGCTTGAGATGTACAAGAAGATGAAATTACTCGAGAATAGAATCGGCGTTGGAAAAGTGGAATCCGCATCAGCCAAGAGCTTAGAGCGGAGAACATAGAGCACTGAGCGGTGAGCGGTGAAGCCCACACAAAACACCAAGAACGAAGTATAAAGAACAAATGACAAATAACCGACAAACAATCCGAAAACTTAGCGGTTATTTTTTTGACCTCTACCCCACCCGCAGCGGTATGGTCGTTTGGATCATCGGTGATGACGGGAAAACATATCACTGTTTTGATTCGTTCTATCCATCGTTCTATATGAAACTTGTCCGAAAGGACTCATTTGGAAAAACTTGCGACATGAATCGACTTCCAACTCTTGCCCAACGCTTCAGACTTCCTGTAACAATTGGAAAAGAGAAGAAACTGGAGCTTTTTTCTGGAGAAGAATGGGAAGTTGCCAAAATCACCGTACATGATCTACTTCAATTAAATAATTGTGTCTGGACGTTTCAGAAATTCTTTCCTCACTTCGTTTTTTATAACAGTAACATTCCGATTGCACAGATGTATTTATACGACAGGCAAGTTTTCCCGCTCGCTCATTGTGAGTTCATCATTGATCAAAAAAATATTCTTCAGAAAATCAACGTCAATGATAAGTTCGATGCGTGCAATTATCAAATTCCCGAGTTAAGAATTATGTATTTGAACAATACAGATTTCGGTACAAAATTTTCCCGCTCGCTCAATATTGAAATCAGTTACAATGGAAAATCCTACGCCATCGAACAAAATGATCCTAAAGAAGTTCTCCAATCGGTGAACTGGCACCTGTACAATTACGATCCCGACATCATAATCTCCTCGCGGGGCGATGCAACACTTTTCCCGATACTTGTTCAAACATCAGAACGATATAAAATACCTTTGCTTTTTAATCGAGATCAATCGCAAGGATACTTTACAACGAAAGAAAGAAGTTACTGGACATACGGACAAGTTATCCACCGAGATGGTGCCTTTATGCTTGCAGGTCGGTGGCACATGGATGCCGAAAACAGTTTTATCATGGGGGAATCGGATATCGAAGGTGTTATCGAGCTTGCCCGACTCACACAATTGCCAATGCAAAAACAATCACGCGCGGCTATCGGTACGGGATTGGCAAGTATGCAAATGAGTTATGCGTACCGAAACAACATTCTCATACCTGCTGAAAAAAAAGAAGGCGAGGATTTTAAAACTGCCGATGAACTGTTACTGAGTGACCGCGGCGGACTCATCTTCATGCCCGAGCTTGGATACCATGAAAATGTTGCCGAGCTTGATTTCGCCAGTATGTACCCAAGTTTGATGGAAATACATAACATCAGTCCCGAAACAATCAATTGTCGATGCTGCCATAACAGCAAAGTTCCGGAGCTTGGCTACACAATTTGCGAGAAACGACGAGGCATTGTGCCAATAACTCTGAAACCCGTCTTAGAAAAGCGTGCTTACTACAAAGCACAGAAGAAAGCGGCGACAACACTTGCCGAACATGAAAAATACGACCGCCGACAAAATGCCCTGAAGTGGATGCTTGTTACTTGTTTTGGGTATTTAGGATACAAGAACGCACGCTTCGGTCGGATTGAAGCACACGAGTCGGTGAATGCCTTTTCTCGTGAAGCGCTCCTCACTGCCAAAGAAATTGCCGAAGCAAACGGTTATCATCTCGTTCACGCCATTATCGATTGCTTGTGGTTGAAGAAATCGGGTGCAACTCGCAAGGATTATGAAAAATTATCCCAACAGATTAAAGATGTGGTTGGAGTAAATATTTCTTTAGAGGGAATTTATAATTGGATTCTTTTCCCAAGCTCAAAATTAGATCCCGGCATCCCAGCAGCACAAAAATATGTCGGTTGGTACGATCACGGTGAAATCAAAATGCGCGGCATCGAAACACGGCGAAAAGATTCACCCCCATACGTTAAAAAGATGCAAGCACGATTGTTAGAAATACTTTCGACAGCGAAAAGTATTGAAGAAGTACATGGGCTTGTACCTGAGCTTTTGCGGGAAGCGGGATTCTATCTTCGCCAGTTGCGTGATGGAAATATTGATCCAAGCGAGTTGGTACTTCGGCGACGCGTTCAAAAAGATGCCAGCGAATATTCAAACAATAATGTCAACGCAATGGTAGTACGCGAGCTTGCACAGTTTGGCGTGAACATTCAAGCGGGTGAAGTAATTGAATATGTTATCGTTGATCGAACAGGAAAACGCGATCCTCAAAAAGCAAAAAGCTTGCTCACCTACCAGCACGAAGATGGATACGATATTGAAAAGTACACTGAGTTATTATTGAAAGCGGTTGAGACTCTCCTCTCCCCTTTCGGATATGATCTTAAAAAATTGGGAAATTATTATAAGAGACTTCTGAAATATTATAAAACCATACCCGTCATTCCGAACTCCCGCCTGCTGCGGGCAGGTGTTTCGGAATCTAAGCGATTTTAGACCCTGAAATGAATTCAGGGTGACCCTTTGGGTGATTTTTCAGAAGTCTCTATATAGTTGGAAAGATGAAGAAGCGGAAATCGGTGTTATATTTGACCACAGCTTACACTGAGGACCATAGATTGGAATCTATAATTGAGAAAGTTTGCACTTCAGGATGTTCTCCCAAATCTTTTATCTAATTCTGATAGCGAAAACTTGATACTTACTGGTCGCCCATGCGGGCAAACAGTTGGGATTTTCGTTTCACCTAATTGACTCAGCAAAGATTGCATTTCACTACCAGTTAGTGGTTCACCAGTTTTAATCGCTGCTTTACATGCAAATGATTTCGCAAGTCGCTCCCGGGGTTCTAATTTTATTTTCTGTTCGTCTTCTTTATAAGCAGCGATAATATCCTGAAGAATCGAATTTTCATTCGATGGTTTAACATCCATTGGCAAACCATCCACAATAATTGTCGTTGTACCGAAAATTTTCAGGTTAAAACCGAGTTTTTCTAAGTCTGGTAACAGCTGCTTAACTAACAAAGCATCACCAGGAGTCAACTGAATAGTGTGTGGAAATAATAATTGTTGAGAAGCATTCTCGTTTTTATCGAATCGGGCAATAACACGCTCGTAAAGAATACGCTCATGTGCAGCATGTTGATCCACAATTATTATCCCTTCTTCTGAGGAAACCATAATATACTTCGTATGCACCTGCCAAAAAGATGACTGTCCACGGTGGTCGCTGATTTCGATATCAGTTTCGAGACTTTGGATTTGAGATTTGCCGGTTTCTTTGTCACTACTTGAAGATTCTCTCTGAAATAATTGTTCCCATCTATCTCCACGAGAGAATACAGTAGTACGAGTTGGAAAATAATGTATCTCCGATTTATTTGAAGATATCATATCTTCAAGTGCTTTACGGACTGCTGACATAACCATTCGGTAAATCGCTGATTCATCTTCGAATTTTACTTCCATTTTCGTCGGATGAACATTTACATCAACTATATGTGGATCGAGTGTTAAGAATAAAATAAATAACGGGAAACTTCCTTTCTCTAATAATTTCTCATAACCATTAAAGACTGCATGGTTAATTGTGCGATTCACTATGTAACGGTTATTCAGAAAAAGGTACTGTTCCGTTTTACCTTTTCGGGCGAAGTTGGGTTTTCCCAGATACCCATGTATCTCTAATAAATCCGTCCTGTTTTCAAAATAAATTAGTGAATCGGCAAGTTGTTCACCTATTATGTCTTTTATTCTATCTTGTTTGAGGGCTGGCTTTAAATCGAAAATCGTCTCTTGATTGCTGATAAATTTTATTTTTATCCCTGGATGTGAAATCGCAATACGTTGAACAACATCGGCTATATGCCTAAATTCAGTCGTATCACTTTTTAAAAATTTTCTTCTACCCGGTGTATTGTAGAAAAGATTTTTTACCTGAATAGAAGTTCCCCTTGGGTGAGAATTTTTTGATATCCCGATTACTGTGCTTCCATCGATTCGCACTTTTGTCCCTATTTCTGAATGTTCAGTTCGCGTCTGTAATTCTACTTGTGAAACTGCCGTTATCGATGCTAAAGCTTCACCACGAAATCCGAGTGTTCGAATATTTTCCAAATCCTCATAAGATGATATTTTACTTGTAGCATGACGATGAAAAACCATACCTGCATCTTCTGCAATCATACCCTCTCCATCGTCAATTACTTGGATAAGTGATTTCCCTCCGTCCTTAATAATGATTGTAATTGATTTTGCTTTTGCATCTATTGAGTTCTCGATCAATTCTTTCACCGCAGAAGCGGGACGTTGAATCACTTCACCAGCTGCAATTTTATTAGCTAAGTTTTCGGGTAATATTTTTATCTTTTGTATCATCCTGTTCTTTTCTATCTATTCCTAAACCAGGCTTCTCACATAATATCAACTTTCCTTCTACTACTTTCACACCATCGAAAGGATCATTAGTGATTAAGATGTTTCCATCCAAATCAGCATAATCGACCAGAGGAGAAAGTTGTGCAGCCGCTGATATGCCTATTGAGCTTTCAATCATACAACCAAGCATAATTTTCATGTTAAGGGCTTTAGCAGTATGAATCATTCTTATTGCCTCGCGCAAGCCAGTACACTTCATCAATTTAATATTGATTCCATCAAAGGCACCCCGCAGTTTCGGTAGATCAGTTAATCTTGTAACACTCTCATCTGCGATTAAGGGAATATGAATCTGTTCCCGCAACCAGCCAGTTTCATCCAACATTGTGGTCGGAAGAGGTTGTTCGACTAACTCTACACCCTGTTCCTCGAGCCACAATATTTTATCACGAGCCATCTCTTTCGATTTCCATCCTTCGTTGGCATCAACACGGATTACTTTATTGGTTAGATTCCGGATGGTCTTAATTATTTGTTCATCATTCTGGACACCGACTTTAACTTTCAATATGGGATATGGTTCTGCCTCTCGGACTTTCTTTTCGATTATATCGAGAGTATCAATACCAATAGTAAAAGACGTTGTCGGAGTTTTATCTTTATTCAACCCACAGAGTTTCCAGAACGGTACATTTAATTTTTTCCCTATCCAATCATGTAGAGCGATATCGACTGCAGCTTTTGCGGATGTATTTCCGTTATCAATATTTCCGATGTAGAAAAGATTATCTTCGAGTTGAAATGGGTCTTTAAAAAAAGAAAGATCAATCTTCTTGAAAAATTCTATTACGGTCTCCTTCGTCTCGCTGTACCGCTCTGAAGGTGAAGCTTCGCCATATCCAACAATTCCATCATGCTCGAATTCGACTATGATACATGGCTCAAAGTCACGCGAGCTGCGTGCAATTGTAAAAGTATGTTTCAGTTTTAAATCTATGTGCTGATATTTTAATTTCATTAGGTTTTTTCAAAAAGAGCTTCAACAAAAGCTTTATGATCAAATGGTTGAAAATCATCAATCTTTTCACCAATACCGATGTATTTGACGGGAATGTTGAGCTCCTGGTTAATAGCAATCACCACTCCACCTTTAGCAGTTCCATCGAGCTTAGTAAGTATAATTCCAGTAATATTAACTGCCGCCATAAATTGCCTCGCTTGTTGAATTGCATTCTGCCCTGTTGAAGCGTCAACAACGAGTAAAACCTCGTGTGGTGCTTGAGGATCTAATTTTTGGATAACACGTTTAATTTTTTTCAATTCTTCCATCAAATTTACTTTTGTATGTAATCGTCCTGCAGTATCTACGATCAGAATATCCAGCTCACGTGATTTTGCTGATTTTAATGCATCAAACGAAACTGCCGCCGGATCCGAGCCTTGTTGTTGTTGTATAATTTCAACTCCGGCTCGCTCAGCCCATATTTCAAGCTGTTCGTTCGCAGCCGCCCTGAATGTATCTGCTGCTGCTATTAAAACTTTCTTTCCACTTGTTCGGTAATTGTATGCTAATTTCCCAATCGTCGTTGTTTTGCCTACTCCATTTACTCCAACAATCATTATTACGTGCGGCTTATTTATGATTGGAATTGATAATATTTCAATTTTTTCGGTATATCCATTAATAAGTAGTTTTTGAATTTCCTCGCGTAATATTGAATCAATATCCGAGGTGTCCTGATAACCATCTTTTTTTACTCGAAGACGAATATTCTCAATAATTTTCATCGTCGTACTTACTCCTACATCCCCCCCGATAAGAATTTCTTCAAGATTATCTAGTAACTCATCATCAATCCTCGTTTTCCCTGAGATAATCTTCTGAATTTTGCCGACTATATTCTCACGTGTTTTTGTGAGACTTTCTTTTAGTTTACTTAACTTAAATTTATCAAAAAAGCCCATTGAATTATTGTATTAATTATGAATTGACTGCGGCATCCGGATAATTTTAATAAATCTTACCGCATAAGATATAAAAGATGTTATTAGTAATATGAAACAAATACAAAGGAATAATCCTTTAAAATATTCCAGTTGATAATGGTCAATTACTACTAAAATTAAATACACAGCGAAAATCGTTACAGCCCATTTCCCGATTTTGTTTGATTCCAGTATAATGTCTTTAGATTTTTTTATGTATATACCGCCCATAAATATTATGACATCACGCAGAATAGCAGTAAAAAAAAACCAACTTGGTATTTTACACTGAACGGTAAGGATCAAGCAAACCACACCAATCGCGATTTTATCTGCAAGAGGATCCAATATTTTTCCAATTTCACTAACTTGCTGAAATCGCCGGGCAAAATAACCATCCAACATATCAGTTGATGCAATAAAAATCATCAGACCGATGATGTACCACCGAAGATCAGGATTATCAGAAAGAAGTAATAGTGAAAGGGGAATAAGTAAAATTATCCGAAAGCTGCTCAATACATTTGAAATCGTCCAGATATCTGATTGCATGGTTACTTAAATTTCATGTTTTACTTTGGAAAAACCGTCTTCGAGTGCTGTTGGGAATTTACCGCTGAAACACGCCGTACAATACGATTCATCTCTGTCATGCGGAACAGAATCGAGTAGCTTATCGAGTGAAAGATAACCTAAGCTATCGACCCCTAACTCCTGCCGAATATTATCAATATCACCATTGCACCAGTTGGCGATTAATTCGTTATGATCGGGGAAGTCCATCCCATAATAACATGGAAAGCGGATAGGTGGTGAAGTAACACGAAAATGAATTTCTCTTGCACCAGATTCACGAATTAGTTTAACTAATTGTTTCGATGTTGTTCCCCGTACAATAGAGTCATCGATTATGACTACTTTTTTCCCTTCGAGAACTCCTCGCACAGTATTGTATTTTGTCTTCACTTTCATCTCGCGGAGGTCTTGCATTGGCTGTATAAATGTTCTTCCAACATAATGGCTCCGAATGAGTCCGATCTCATATTTACTCTTGTTTCCAATTTTTGTATTCTCACTAACATATCCAAGAGTTGCCGTATTACTCGAATCTGGTACATTAATGACAATAACAGAAGTATCAACTGGATCAGGTATCACCGGATGTTCATGAGCCAGTGATTTACCTAATTTTCTTCGAACCCGATCAACACTCTCACCAAAAATCCGACTATCGGGTCTGGAGAAGTAAATATATTCGAAGATGCAAAAGAACTGTTCGGATTTAGTTTTTGTTAATCGAAAAGATTTCACTTCACCTGTTATAGATGCGTCCTTGTCAAATACAAGAATTTCCCCCGGATCAACATCGCATAAATAAGTTGCACCTATCAAATCAAACGCACAGGTTTCGGATGCCACAACATACGCATCAGCAAGCTTCCCGACTGCCAAAGGTTTCCAACCATGTGGATCACGTGCAGCGATTAAGCAGTTATCTGTCAGAATTGCAATTGAATATGCACCTTCTACCTGTTTCAATGCATCAATGATTTGATGGATTTGTTCTCGCTCTTTGCTTTTCGCGATAAGATGAAGAATGATTTCTGTGTCCGACGTTGTTTGGAAGATTGTTCCTTCTTCTTGCAGCTGTTTCCTAAGTGAGTGGAAATTTGTCAAGTTTCCATTATGTGAAATACCGATATTTCCTCCACGGTAATTCACAATAAGTGGCTGAATGTTATTGCTGTTATCAGAAGCACCCGCGGTTGAGTAACGGTTATGACCGATTGCGGAATTCCCCTGAAGTTTTTCTGTTAATATCTTATCATCCTTAAAAACATCATTTACTAAACCGAAATCTTTATGAATTCGAAAATGATATCTACCAGTTTTTTCATCAAAAATTGATGTTACGATGCCCGATGCTTCCTGCCCCCTATGTTGCTGTGCATATAATCCATAATATACCATTTGTGCTGCTTGAGAATGCCCGTAAATACCAAAAACTGCACAACGGTCGTATGGTTTTTCTGATTTAAAATTAATTTTGGTGTCGTAGTAGAACATAAAATAAGTTATCTAAAATTTATAAATATCTCAAATATCTGATAGTGATATTATCGTATCATGTAACCAATGTTCATCATCCATGTTTGGATAATCGGTTGTAAAATGTAGACCACGACTTTCTTTTCTTTGAAGCGCGCCAAGAATAATTAAACGGGCTACTGTGCTAAGATTGCGTAATTCGATTAAACCTTCTACAACTTTTGTACGCTTATAAAAATTCTCAATCTCATCCTGAATAATATTCAACCGGCGATATGCACGATCAAGTCGATGATTCGATCGAACAATCCCAACATAATCCCACATTATTTGTTGGATTTCTTTTTTATCATGTTCTATTAACACCCACTCATCCGCATCAAATGTGCCGCTGTCGTCCCACTCGGGAATTTCCGGTAAAGGGGATAGATTACTCCGACTCATAGATTTAGCGTGTTCAAATGCCTGATGCGAAAAAACGATCGCTTCAAGAAGCGAGTTGCTTGCTAATCTGTTAGCGCCATGGACACCCGTCATAGCTACCTCTCCACAAGCATACAGATTATGAATCGATGTTCTACCCATCAGGTCTGTTTTTACTCCACCACAGGAATAATGAGCGGAAGGAACAATTGGTATCGGTTCTTTTGTAATATCAATTCGATATTTTGATAAACAGGTTTCGTAGATAAGTGGAAATTTATCTTTTATCTTATCTGTATGTATATGGTGTAAGTCGAGAAGTACATACGCGTCCCCGCTTTTCTTCAACTCATTATCAATTGCTCGTGCAACTACATCGCGCGGTGCTAGGGATCCTCTCGAATCATAGCGTTGAATGAATTCCTCACCTTTACGAGATCTAATAACGCCACCCGAACCACGGATTGCCTCTGAAATTAAGAAAGCTGGTGACCCAGAATTAAATAATGTTGTGGGATGGAACTGAATAAATTCCATATTTGCGACAACTGCTCCAGCCCGGTATGCCATTGCTACACCATCGCCGGTGGCGATCGCCGGATTTGTTGTATGCAGATACACCTGACCTAAACCTCCGGAACAAAGAATAGTAAATGGCGCCAAAAATATTTTGACACAATTCTCTAGTACATCAAACACATATGCACCCCAACAATGAATTTGCGATGCTGGGATTTTCTTTTTACCCAAATGATGTTCAGTGATGAGTTCGATAGCTACGTGATTTTCATACATAGTAATGTTTGGATTTAATGAAACCGAATGCAAAAGAGCACGCTCGATTTCTGCACCTGTATGATCGTGTGAATGGACAATCCGGTTTTGCGAATGCCCACCTTCTCGCCCCAAATCAAGTCTATCACCGCTTCGTGTGAAATCAACACCAATCTGAATAAGTTCATTAAGGCGTTTGGGCCCCTCCATTACGAGCATCTCAACAGCATCACGATGGCATAAACCAACTCCGGTATTCATTGTGTCTTGAATGTGAAGTGTGAAATTATCGGCTACTGAAATAACCGCAGCAATCCCACCTTGCGCATAATTTGTATTCGATTCAGCTTTCTCTTTTTTTGTTATTAGAGCGACAGTTCCAATTGTAGCAGCTTTCAGTGCGAAGGAGAGACCAGCTATTCCGCTTCCAATAACCAAAAAATCAGAACGATTCTCCATTTATTTTATCAATTCTTTGATGTTAAGAAAGTGTCAGAGTTGTTAGAACATCAAAAAGAAATCGTGTTCTATCTTTCAACAATTTTTTATTATCCGAGTTCCAAATAATAAAATCAGCAAGAGATAACTTATTCTCAGCAGAAATTTGAGAGTTTATTCTGGCTTCAACATCCTCCCTCGAACATACGTCTCGATTCATTATTCTTTGTATCCGAAGTTCATGATCTGCGTGAACAACGATAATATAATCGAACAATCCCCGTGCATTCGCTTCAAAAATTAGCGCGGCTTCTACAACAAGTATTGGTGTAGCACCAATAATTTTTTCTTTTCTGATTTCGGTTTTTAATAATTCGATGACGTGCGGATGAACGATACGATTAATTTTTAATCTTAGTTTTTTATCTTGAAACACAAGTTCAGCCATTTTATTTCGATCTAATGTTCCATCTTTCAGAAAAATATCAGACCCAAATGCTTGCTTAATTTTCAGTTGAATATCTTTTCTTGTATCGATAAGCTCTTTTGCTATGTGGTCTGCATATAATGTCTTCGCTCCAAATGAATGAAATAAATTACATACCTCGCTTTTACCGCTTCCTATACCGCCGGTTATACCGACAATAAGTGTTTTATTTTGCATAAGCAACTGCACGCTTTTCTCTGATGACAACCACTTTAATCTGTCCGGGATATCCTATATCTGTTTCGATTTTTTTAGCTATATCGTGTGAGAGTAAATCTGCCATTGCATCATCGATTTTATCATGTTCAACTATGACACGTATTTCCCGTCCGGCTTGAATCGCGTAGGTTTGTGAAACACCGTCGAAAGATTTTGCGAGTTTTTCAAGATGTTCTAAACGCTTTGCATATGCTTCAATCGTCTCTCGCCTTGCACCTGGTCGAGATCCGCTAATCGCATCTGCTGATTGAACTAATGCCGCAATCGGATACTCGATTGGCATATCGTCATGATGCGAGCCAATCGCATTCAGAATAACTAAATTTTCATTGAATTTTTTCGCTAAATCATATCCGATTAATGCGTGGGGGCCTTCAAGATTTCTATCTACTGTTTTACCGATATCGTGAAGTAATCCCGCACGTTTTGCTAAAACAATATCCAAGCCCAGCTCTGCGGCCATCAATCCTGTGAGGTGAGCAACCTCTAAACTATGCGAAAGAAGGTTTTGCCCATAACTCGAACGATACTTCATCTTGCCAAGAAACCTTAACAATTCTGGATTTCCGCCCGCAATACCAATTTCCATCATCATATTTTCGCCTGTGTGGAGGAGCTCTTCGTCCAAATCTGTTTGAACTTTTTGAACAATTTCTTCGATGCGGGCTGGATGGATTCTTCCATCGGTTATTAAACGTTCAAGCGCTATGCGTGCAACTTCTCGTCTTAACGGATCGAAGGCTGAAATAATTACTGCTTCAGGTGTATCGTCAACGATCACATCGACACCAGTTGCCGCTTCAAACGCTCTGATGTTTCGCCCTTCTTTCCCGATAATACGTCCTTTCATTTCATCGCTTTGAATTTGAAGTACGCTGACAGTTGTTTCAACACAATGATCAACAGCGCTTCGCTGAATAGCTTGAATAATTATTTTCTGTGACTCCTTTTTTGCTTCTAACTTCGAGTTATCTCTTATTTCTTTAAGAACTTGCGCCGCTTCTCCTTTTGCTTCGGTAATCATATTTTCGATGAGAAGTTTTTTAGCGTCTTCTTTCGTCATACTCGAAACGCGCTCCAGACGAAGATTCTCATCATGAAGGAGGCGGGAAAGTTGATTTTGTTTCTCTTCGAGCTGTTTTATTTTTTCATCGATGAGACGTTTATGATTTGTAACTTCTTTTTCTTTTTTATTGACTAATTCTACTTTTCGGTCAAGATTTTCTTCCCGACTCGTTAGCTGTTTCTCGAATGCTTGAAGTTTATTACGTTTTGCGTTAACATCCTGCTCGAACTCTTGTTTTTTCCGATACCATTCATCTTTTACTTCGAGAAGTTTTTCTTTTTTAATATTGTTTGAATCCTTCTCAGCATCCTCGATAATTTTTTTTGCCCGTTCTTCAGCATTGGCAATTTTATTTTTACCAATGTGGTTGTTGATGTACCATCCAATGGCAAATGATATCCCACTAGCGATAATTACACATAATAATATTAAATTCATTCCATTATCCATTTTATTTAAAATAATAAACCGCATTCAGCACAATAGTCGTGTATTTAAGAATCTCAATCATACACAGTGGGTACTTGCCTGGACATTTTTTACTTCCACTGCTTGTAGTTACTTATGTTTTTCATACAAGACTACAAATCCCTTTTTTAAAAAGGGTGAGGCCTGTAATCGAAGCCCACAAGTCAAGTTCCCTTTAAATATAACTTGTCAGATTCTTTAATATGTCTGACTTAATTACCATGAAACTTAATTTTCATGGATTTAGCTGATAATGCGGTTTTAAATAAATAATATTCATACCCTCAAGGCGAGAGTTATGTCAAAGAACTGTAATTAATTATGTTTCACTTTCGGTGTACTGTCCGAGAAATTCATTCATTTTACCCACCTCAGATTCAACGAGAGATGTAAGAATTCTACATTTTTCTCTTTCCTTAAATAGATCTTCAGTAATATTCAGTGCGGTTAGAACAGCCACTGTTAAGGGTGGCTGTTCAGGTATTTTCTCGTGTATCGTATTAATCATTTGGTCAACATATCCGGCTACCTTCTTGGTTAATTCTTCACTTTCACCTCGAAGCGGATATTCAGAACCAAATATTTTAACTTTTATGCTTTTACTGTCCGTTGACATAGTCCTTCTCAAATTATTCTATTGAGGGTTTTCAGCTTCTTAATCAAACATATTAAAATATTTTTATAAATCAAATTCTTATAGATGAGAATTAATTTTTGAAATTAAATCTCGTATCCTTTCTTTCAGAAATTCTTTTTCTTGTTTTGTAAATAGTTCATTATTTGAGATATCACGAAGCTGTACCTGCTCGATTCGCAGCCTTTTTATTTCTTGCTCCTTCTCATTCAATTGAGAACGTAAACGAGAAAGTTCGACTTCATACTCAGACTGGTTTTGTTGTAAGTTCTTTTTTTCATCTTTTAATTTGTCTATCTGTTCTGAAACAATTCGAACTTTTTCCCAAAATATTTTTAGAATGATTTCAATATTTTCGATATCTTTTGTCACATTAACTCCGATTCTATCCAGATGGTTCAATCCGGTATCTCCTGCTTTCTGATAATTGCTTTATATTTTATTTCTAAATCGTGTATTATCTTCTGCATGATTCGATCTACCTCTTTTTGTTTCATTGTATGGTCTTCTGCCATAAACTCCAAAGCAAACGTACGGCTCTTTTTGTCTTGTCCGATCTGATCACCGACATAAGTATCAAATAATTCAATCTTTCTCAAATATGACGATCCACTTTCCTTTATCTGTTTTTCAATATCATCGGTCGATATATTTTCATCAATAATAATTGCAATATCACGCATTACACTAGGATATATCGGTAGTGGTTGAAATCTTGGCTCTCTTTTTAAATTTTTTGCTATTATTTCTATGTTCAATTCAGCAAAATAAACATCTTCTTCGATATCGAATTTTCTTAAAAATTCTTTACTAACTGTACCAACTAATCCTATATATTTTCCATTGATTTCAATAGTTAGACCTAATTCACTTAAAGCATTGGTATTAGAATAAGGAATAAATTTCATATTGTCAAGGAAAATCTTTTTGAAGAAGGTTTCAACTTCACTTTTTATGTCAAAAATATCTACAAAACGAGGTTTTATCGCCCAGCTAGTTGGTAGAGCATGTCCGCTGATCACAATAATTAATCTATCTTCCTCAAAAAAGACAGTTTTCGGTCCATTTTTTCGATTTGAATCTAATTTAGAATAGACCTTTCCTATTTCGAATAATCTTAAATCTTTTTTTCCATGAGAAATATTTGTTTGAATTACGCTAAGAATACTTGGAATCAAGCTCGTTCGTAGAATTGCCATATCTGCGCTGATAGGATTCGAAATTGTTACAACCTCTTCTACCAAAATAGTTGTATTATCAATTTTTTGCATACTATTAGTAATTATCTCAAAAAAACCATTCCCGATGAAAAATTGTCTAATCTCATCTTGAAAATCCTTTCCCAGAGAATTTTCGGGAAATTGTATGTTGCTCCGAGCCTTAGTCTCAATATTATCATAACCGTAAAGACGGGCTACCTCCTCAATTAAGTCAATCTCACGTTCGATATCAGGGCGAAAGGTTGGTATTATGCAGATGACCGACTTGCGGGTGTTTGAGAATATCGTATTTTGTTTTTGATTGATAAAAATCTTTTTAAGATAAGTTAAAACACTTTCGACAGAAAGATTTAATCCAAGTAATTCATTTAGTTTTTCAATTCTTAACTCAATCTCTTTCGCATTGATTTTGTTAGGATAAGCATCAATGAATCCAGTAAGAACTTCACCGCCAGCAATAAGTTGAATTAAAGAAACAGCACGATTAACTGCCCATTCAGTAATATTTGGGTCTGCTCCACGTTCAAAACGTTGTGAGGCGTCTGTTTTAATATTAAAATACTTCGAAGTCCGACGAATGCTTTGAGGATCAAAATAAGCGCTTTCTATAAAAACATTAACAGTCGATTCATCAATTTCCGAATTCAATCCACCAATTATGCCTGCTATCGCAACAGGAAATTTTGAATTACATATAATTAGAGTATCCTCTCGCAATATCCTTTCTTTATGATCAAGAGTAGTAAATGTTTCGTTTTTCTCTGCTGTTCTGATAATTATCGATTGATCAGACAATTTATCATAATCAAAAGCATGAAGTGGATGACCACATTCCATTAGGACATAATTTGTTACATCAACAATGTTGTTAATAGGTCTAATACCAACTGAAGTTAATCGGTTCTGTAACCACTTCGGAGAATGTCCTTGTTTGACATTAAAAATCAATCTACCAGTGTATCGTGGACAGTTTTGAATATCTTTTACAAGAACCGATACAAAATCGTTAATACTTCTCTTACTTTCTTTTAAATTCATTGCAGGAATCTTTAAATCCTGGTTTAAAATTGCACCTATCTCCCGCGCAATCCCTAAATGGCTCATCGCATCGGGCCGATTTGGTGTAATTCCGATTTCAAAGATAGTATCATTCAATCCTAGATAGTCCGCCAACGGAACACCTGATTGGGCAGTTGAATCAAGCACCATGATCCCTTTTCTTTCTTCACCGAGATCAAGTTCATATTCTGAACATATCATCCCAAAAGATTCGACACCACGAATTCTTACGCGAGAAAGGGTAAACGGTTTTCCTTCAGAATCATGTTGATTACGGGGAATTATTGCTCCCTCTAATCCAACGGCAACAAATTGTCCCTTTTTAACATTAGGTGCTCCACAAACGATTTGATAGATTTCATTTCCAACATTAACCTTACATAGTGTCAACTTATCAGCTTTCGGGTGAGTATTAACATCCAAAACCTGACCGACAAAGAAATTGTTATATTTATCTCCTAACCGTTCAATAGATTCAACTTCCAATCCGATCATAGTCAAACGATTAGCAAGCTCATCAGGAGAGATTGGTATATCAATATATTCTTTAAGCCAATTTAACGAAACTCGCATAAATTAAAGAGTTATCAGAATTGTTGTAAAAATCTTATATCATTCTCAAAAAGAATCCTGATATCATCTATACCGTAACGAAGCATCGTGATTCTTTCAATTCCCATACCGAAAGCATAACCTGAAAATTTTTCGGTATCATAGCCGACATATTTATATACATTGGGATCAACCATACCACAACCTAATATTTCCAACCATCCAGTATTTTTGCAAATCCTGCAGCCCTTACCTTTGCATATGAAGCAAGTAATATCCATTTCTGCGCTTGGCTCGGTAAATGGGAAAAAGCTTGGTCGGAAACGGTACTTAATTTCACTTCCATAAAATTGTTTCGCAAATGCAACGAGCGTTCCTTTTAATTCACTAAAAGTTACACCAACATCAACGTACAAACCTTCGACTTGATGGAATAGACAATAACTGCGAGCACTGATGGCTTCGTTCCGATAAACTCGTCCCGGTGCAATTATCCGAACAGGTGGCTGTTGATTTTCCATAACCCGGATTTGCACTGGAGATGTATGAGTTCGGAGTAAAATATTTTCATCAATAAAGAATGTATCCTGCATATCACGGGCGGGGTGATCTTTGGGAAAATTCAGTGCCTCGAAATTATGATAATCATCTTCTATTTCAGGCCCGAAAGCCTCACTGAATCCCATTCTAAAAAATATCTTCTTTATTTCTTCCAGAGTCCTGCTAATAGGATGCTGTCCGCCAACCCATTTAGGTCGCCCGGGAAGAGTCAAATCAATAATTTGTTTTTGTTGATATGTTGATGCCTCAATAAATTGTTTCTTCTCTTTGAATGAGGTCTCGATGATATTCCTAAGCTCGTTGAGAGATTTACCGATTGTGGGTCGTTCTGATGATTCGATATTTTTTAAATCATCAAACAACTCAGCCAATAATCCTTTTCGAGAAAGGTATTTTATTCTGAAAACATCAAGCTCTGAATTGTTCTTTATTGAATCAATTTCTGTTAGAGCTTTTTGTTTAATATCATTAATTTTTAATAACATGACCCAAATATTTAAAACAAAAAAATCTTCCATTCCAGTTTTATAATGAGTGGAGATGTCGAAGGACATCTCCGCTCATAAAGCAGTTGGAAGATTGTTATAAGTTTGAAAATTTAACGACTTCAGCAAAAGCATCTGGTGTTCTAGCGGCAAGATCAGCAAGAACACGCCGATTGATCTCAATGCCTTTTTTCTTTAAAGCTGCGATCAATTTTGAATATGTAGTACCATGCATTCTCGCAGCAGCATTGATGCGAGTAATCCATAATCCGCGAAATTCACGTTTTTTTAATCGTCTATCACGGTATGCATGTTGACCAGCTTTGTCAATATGGTGTTTAGCAACCGTGAGGACTTTACTTCTGGCACCCCAATAACCTTTCGCTTTCGCTAAGATGCGTTTACGACGTCGGTGGGAGGCAACTTTATTTTGAGCTCTTGGCATAGTTGCTCTTTTTTCCTTTCCTCATTATTATTAGTAGTTTTTGTTATTAATAAATGCTATTACAATTTCTTTACGAAAGCAACAACATATCCATTCTTTTTTGTTCTTCTTTCGAGACAAGTGTCGATTTTCGCAAATGACGCTTTCGTTTCGTTGATTTTGAAGTCAATATGTGACTCCTGTATGCTTTTCGACGTTTAATTTTCCCTGTAGCTGTTTTAATAAAACGTTTCTTCGCTCCAGAACGTGTTTTCATTTTAGGCATATTAAATTCCTTCTTTTTGGGTATCTGCAGGTTTTTGTTTTTTATCCATTTTTTTCTTCGTTGCCCTTTCAGGAGCAAAGATCATCGCCATATTTCTTCCTTCCAACTTAGCGATCTGCTCAACTTTTCCGATATCAGTCAATTTCTCTTCGAGTCGTTTTAACAGGTCTTCCCCTTGTTCAGCGTAGGTGATCTCTCTGCCTTTGAATACAACTGTTGCTTTCAATTTGTGTCCTTCTTCAAGGAACTTTCTTCCATGACGTACTTTGAATTCAAAATCGTGCACATCAGTATTTGGATGGAATCGAAGTTCTTTAACTTGTGTGATCTGTTGGTGTTTCCGCTGCAGTTTGTCTTTTTTTGTTTGCTCATATTTATATTTCCCGAAATCCATTATCTTGCATACAGGTGGATTTGAATTTGGGACGATTTCAATGAGATCAAGTCCACGCTGGCGGGCAATTCTTATGGCTTCATTCGGATGCATAATACCGACTTGTCCTGTTTCGTCTATTACACGAACTTGGGTCCCTCGGATTTCTTCATTTACTCGAACACGGTTTGATCCTTTTATGGCATTTCTCCTATAATGTTAATGATTTTTCTTTTATTTCTTTTACGATTTTTTTTATAAATACATCTAATGGTTCAACACCCAAATCTCCCTTCTTATGTTGGCGAACTGAAACATTATCGCTAGTTTTTTCTTTCTCTCCGACTATAAGCATGTAAGGAACTTTTTTTGTTTCCCATTCTCGAATCTTATAATTCACTTTCTCATTACGAACATCAAACTCAACACGTACATCTTCAGTAAGCAACTTATTATAAACTTTTTGTGCATATTCGTTGTGAGCATCTGTTATTGGAAGAACAACAACTTGGATTGGTGAAAGCCAGGTTGGAAATGATCCGGCAAAATGTTCCGTAATTATTCCCATGAAGCGTTCGAAAGATCCGAAAATCGCTCGATGAATTGCCACAGGTCTTTTCCTCGATCCATCCTCAGCGATGTACTCAAGTTCGAATTTTTCCGGAAGCATCACGAAGTCGAGCTGGATAGTAGCAATCTGCCATTCCCGACCGATAGCATCTTTAATTTGAACATCAATTTTTGGACCGTAGAAAGCACCATCTTTTGGCTTAAGAATATACTTAATCTTATTTGATTCGAGGGCTTTTTTTAATCCATTTTCTGCTTCTTCCCACAGTTTTGGATCTCCCATGCCTCCATCCGGCTTCGTTGAAAGATTATATTCTGGTTTTAATCCGAAGATGGAATAAAAACGATTCACCAAATTGATGAGAGAATTTATCTCTTCTAATATTTGATCTGGACGGCAGTAAATATGCGCATCGTCCATGGTTATCTGACGGACACGGAACATACCACCCAATGCACCGGATATTTCGTTCCGGTGTAAACGTCCAATTTCCGAATATCTTAATGGAAGATCCTTGTAGCTCCGAATTCGATGACGATAAACGTATGTACTCTCCGGGCAGTTCATTGGTTTTAGACTGAACGTCATCTCTTCATGATCGAAGTAAAACATGTTTTCTTTGTAGTGTTCCCAATGCCCTGATTGTTCCCAGAGTTCTTTTTTAACTAAAATCGGTGTGCTGATTTCCTGATACCCGTTATGATCTAATTCGTTTCTGAGGAACTTTTCAAGTTCTCGGAAAATGATCATCCCTTTCGGTAACCAGAATGGAGCACCTGGTGCAATATCATGAAAAACAAATAGATCAAGTTCTTTCCCTAACTTTCTGTGATCTCTTTTTTTTGCTTCTTCCACCCTGAAAAGATATTCATCAAGTTCTTTCTGTGTTGGGTATGAAATACCATATATTCGTTGCATCATTTTATTTTTTTCGCTGCCTCGCCAGTAAGCACCAGCCACGCTGAGAAGTTTGATAGCTTTGATTCTCCCGGTCGAAGGAATATGCGGACCTGAACATAAATCCGTAAAATTACCATGACGATATAAACTTATTTTCTGACCCTTAAGTTCATTAAGCAATTCAAGCTTATATGGATCGTTCTTCGTTTTAAAATACGAAACTGCATCTTCCCACGTTTTTTCTTCTCGGATGAATGTCGAGTTTTGCTTTGCTAACTCGATCATCTTTTGTTCAATTTTTATGAGATCATCATTTGAAAGGGTATGTGATCCTAAATCGAGATCATAGTAAAAACCTTCATCGATTGCAGGACCAATTCCAAATTTCGTTCCCGGGAAAAGCGTTTCGACTGACTCAGCCAATAAATGAGCAGAGCTATGCCAATATGCTTCTTTACCGACTGAATCCTGCCATTTAAATATTCTAATCGAGGCATCTTGCACAATTTTTCGAGAAAGATCCCACACTTCACCGTTGACAGCTATTGCTAAGGCATCACGTTGAAGATCAGGACTAATACTGAAAGCAATCTCGTTCCCACTTACACCCTCCGAGAATTCTTTATAACTTCCGTCCGGAAATATTATTTTAATATTAGACATTTTTCTGAAATTGATTTTTTCCTTTCTAGTGGGCTCTATAGGATTCGAACCTATGACCTCTACCATGTCAAGGTAGCGCTCTAACCAACTGAGCTAAGAGCCCTATTTTTGTCGAGTGCCGGGGATCGGAATCGAACCGACACTCCCCTTGCGGAGAACAGGATTTTAAGTCCTGTGCGTCTACCAGTTTCGCCACCCCGGCTATTTTAGTTATTGGTTCTTAGTTACTTGTTCTTTGCATGAATCATTTTTAAATTAACGAAGAACCAACAACCAAGAACTAATAACTATTACAGAGGCGCCGAGCGGATTCGAACCGCTGCATAAAGGTTTTGCAGACCTCTCCCTTACCACTTGGGTACGGCGCCAGACAATATCTTCTTTAACTCTTCTCTCCCTTTGCCTGTTTTAAAATATTTCTCTCTTTGTTTCGCTTCATTAATATCTAAAAATTCTTCACTATATACCAATTCAAATGGACGTCTTCTTTTTATCGATTCAGTCTTCACTGAGTTATGTTCTTTCATCCGCCTCTGTAAATCATTCGTATAGCCAGTATAATGTTTTCCATCTTTCAAACTTCTTAAAACATAAACTGTATACATAATCTCTCATTTACCACTCTTGCCCGCCGCAGGAGTCTGTTGCAGAACCCTTAGTAAAAAATTTTAGTGATGATATACTTGTAAA
>CAYYIJ010000034.1:0-22071 GCA_964471945.1 uncultured Chlorobiaceae bacterium | reverse complement strand
TTATATTTTTTTTGTCACATTTTATGCTACAAAAATAGAAAGTAATCGCTACTTATCCATCTGGTGGTATGATTAAAAAGAAAAAATGCATGGTATCCTTAGACTTATGTCTGCGAAAACATATCAAAAATGCAACCTGAAGGTTGCGGCTGCCACCCAATAACTTGTGAAACTTCTGAAAAAATATTTTATACAAATAAAAACTGTCACGCTGAGCTTGTAAGCCTTAGGCTTACTTGTCGAAGCGTGAAATTGTAGTAAATTGTCATGGTTCGACAGGCTCACCATGACTTTTATCTTATTTTTCAGAAGTCTCCTTGTCTATTAGTCAACCCTGGGGTCTAATCGATCAACCGAAATTGGATAGCATAATGAGTAATTTCAATATTTGTTTTCATATTCATTTTTCCCAGAATACGAACGCGATATGTGTTAACTGTATTAATACTTAAAAATAACATATCTGAAATTTCCTTGATAGATTTTCCAGATGCGATAAGGCAAAAGATTTGAAATTCCCGATCAGATAATAATTCGTGCAGATGTTTTTTACAATTTGATTCGATCTCAAAAGATAATTTCTCGGCAAGTGAATGTGTAATATACCTCCCCCCACTGACTACTTTATGAATCGCTTCTACTAACCCTTGAGGAGCATTTTCCTTAGTTAGATAACCGGATGCACCCGATTTCAAAGCGCGTATCGCAAAACGCTCTTCGGGATGCATGCTCAATATTATCACTGGAAGGTCGGGTGATTTCTGTTTTAATTCTTTCAAAGTTTCGAGACCGCTAAGACCAGGCATAGATAAATCCAATATAACGACATCAACTTCCATCTTGTTCAATAGATCAAGAACTTCATTGCCATGTTTCGCTTCGCAGACTACTTCCATCCCTATTTCTTCCTTTAATGTTTTCTTTAGTCCCTCACGTATCAAGGGATGATCGTCGGCTATGAGAATTTTAATCATAATAAGATTTCCTCAAGAATTTTTTAACGGAATCCGGACAGTAACCATAGTTCCCTTTCCGTGATTACCAATAATATTGATATCTCCACCTAAAAGTAAAGCTCGTTCACGCATTCCCAGAATACCGAGCGATCTTTCCTGCGATAGTTCAGCTTCAGTAATTCCTCTGCCATTATCTTTAACTTTCAAAACCAAGTCATTTGCTTTCCGATCAAGCGTTACGCAAACCTCGCTTGCATTTGCGTGGCGAGCGGTATTAGTGAGAGTTTCCTGTAATATTCGGTATATTGCTGTCGAGCGATCCCGCCCGAGCTCCACTTTATCGAGACTTGATATAAATTCACTCTTAACTCCGGTTCGGACCTGAAACGTATTAGTCTCCCATTCGATTGCCTCTATTAATCCTAACTCATCCAAAATCTCGGGCCTTAGTGCCGTAGCGATCCTACGTACCGATTGAATTGTTGTATCCATGAGTGCTGAGATTGATTGCAAGTCTTGTACGATTTCATAGATATTGTAAATTTCTCCTTTTGTTTGAATTTTTCTTCTTAAAAGTGATATGTCCATCTTAATTACAGTAATCAATTGACCAAGCTCATCATGGATTTCACGTGCAATGTTGATGCGTTCTTCTTCCCTTATAACTTCAAGATGGGCAGCCAGATTTCGAAGCTGGTTATGAGATATTTGCAAATCCCCCTGGCTTTTCTCGAGTATCTCCAATTTCTCACGTTGTGATTTGATGAAACGTTTTTGATTAAAATAGACAGTAGTAATAAACAGGATACTTAGCAGCAATAGAGCTGTAGTACTAACGATTATTAACCACCAGATTTCGGTTGTTGGCTCGGGCATAAAAATATTCCCAAATAGAAAAAATTAGAAAGCATACTTACTATTAAAATAACACGATAAATATCAGCAAATGTACTTGGGAAATGCCTCAACAAATAATTACCAACTGTGAAAACGGATATTGTAATTATCACAGTAACAGTAAGAGGCGGAATAATCCAGAAACGTGGATTTCTTAATAATGGAACATTACTTTCCTTGTTCAATTCAAATAATGTTAATCCGAGAATACAGAACATAAAGATACTAGATATTGGTTTACTATATATATTAAACATGTTTAAGTTTTCTAATAGAAACAATTCATAAATAGCGATTGTAATAATAATTGGGATAGTCACAAACATCAAACGTCTAATAAACAAAATCTTTTGCCACTGTGAGAAAATAGCAATCAGAAAAATGTACTCGATGATAGTATAAAAATGTATTGTCCACAGATTTTTATAACCCATTAAAACCATTGTTGCAGAGGATATCTGGAAGAATGCTTCAAATCCAAGGAATATCACGACGATTCTTAGATCTTTCACAATTTTACTGTACCAAAGAATACCGAATAAAAGAGGAATAAAGATTGAGCAAGAAGAGAGTACTGTTAATATCTTATCCATTTAGCTGAGTAATTCTTTAGTAGGGCACCAAGGTGGGCAGAATGGCGCCAATTCTAATATTATACCGCCAGTAAGATCTTCTCCGCTACCATCGATCCCTACAAGTATGATTGTCGGATATCCTTTCTCGTCAACCGCGTGATAATACCTCATCGCAACGCAGGAGGGCTGATCAAGAAGTTTTTGAACATACTCCTTCCAGAATAATCCTCCTTTGATCGCATCGGGCTTCCCTTGTTCTCTGTATCTACTCGTTAATTTACTTGCTTCATCAAGTGAAATTATCTGACTGTTTTTCGGTGGTAATGCCATACAAACTCCTTAATTATTTTTTTAAAAAAAATTATGCGAATTATCTAATATGAAACCTCTGAAAAACTTTTTTCTTCATTATGTCATTCTGAACGAAGTGAAGAATCTTTCTCGTTTTTGCAAGCTAAGATGTTTCGCTCCGCTCAACATGACAACGAATTATGAATATTTCAGAGGTTTCAATATATATAAAAGTAATGAATAAAAATTTTGTATTCAAATCCGTATATTCCAGCGATGGTAGCCATTCTCATCTATCATGCCATGAATTAACGGTCGAGATGTGGATGGCTTGGAAACGATGCTATATGCTTTTTCTAAACGGGTCGTGGCTTGATGAATGATCTCATGTCGGTCAGAAAATATTTTTGCAAGAATCTCACCATTCTCAACAAAATCACCGACTTTCTTCGTAAGAATGATACCTGCTTTGGGATCGATTTTATCCTCGACTTTCATTCTTCCAGCTCCGACCATCACGCTTATAAATCCTATCTCTAATGCATCTATACTATCAATATATCCACTTGATGTACTTTTGATTTCTACTGTGAACTTGCTTTCAGGATATTTCCCCGGGTTTTTGATATATGAAATGTCCCCTCCTTGCATCATAACAAGATCATTAAATTTTTCGAAGGCTCGACCTGATTGTATCCCTACTCGACACATCGCAATTCCCTCCTCGATCGTTTGTGCAACGCCTGCTACCATAAGCATTCCCCCACCGAGAGCGTATGTTACTTCCATCAAGTCGGGGACATTCTTACCTTGCAAACATTCGATACATTCAACAACTTCACACCAATTACCTACTGCATATCCGAGTGGCTGGTTCATATCAGTTAAATATGCGATAGTCTTCTTACCAAATATTTTCCCGATTTGAATCAGGGTTTTTGCGAGATCAATCGCATCCGACTCTGATTGCATGAAGGCACCACGACCTGTTTTAACGTCAAGCACTAAAGCATCAATTCCTTCAGCAATTTTTTTGCTCATGATGCTCGCGGCTATTAGTGGTATGCTTTCAACTGTTCCGGTAACATCCCTGAGTGCGTATAATTTTCTATCAGCAGGGGCAATATCATCAGTTTGCCCGATCATTACAAGATTTATTTTTGAGATGATTTTTTTATATTCATCGATTGAAAGATTTGTCCTGAAACCAGGAATAGATTCAAGTTTGTCGAGAGTTCCACCTGTGTGCCCTAGCCCCCGACCAGATATCATCGGTACCGGGACATCACATGCGGCTACCATAGGAGCAAGAATTAGTGAAACCTTGTCTCCTACTCCACCCGTAGAATGTTTATCGACTTTCACTCCCTTGATGGACGACAAATCTACAACTACACCTGAATGCAGCATGACATCGGTAAGAACGGCTGTTTCTTCAAAATCCATTTTCTGAAAATACACCGCCATAAGAAATGCCGACATTTGGTAATCTGAAACTTTATTTTGTAAATAGCCATTTACAAGAAATTCGATTTCCTGCCGGTTAAGGTTTGAACCATTACGTTTCTTGCGGATGATTTCTGTTGGATTCATAATTCGATTTGAGATTTGTATTATGTGTGTTTTATTAATCGTTCACCTATCAAAATACCACAGATAGTTTTACTATCTCGGATTTCTTGACGCTTAATCATCTGAACCGCTTCGCTGAGTGGAAGTATGTTTAAAGTCATTGTTTCTTCACCTTCCTCTAACTTTCTTCCCTCCGGGGCTTCATATAAATCAGCAGCAAGATAGATATGAAGAATTTCACTGCAAAAACCTGGTGTTGTGTAAATGGATGTCAGTTTTTTCCATCTCCTTGCCACGTAACCTGTTTCTTCTTCCAATTCACGCTGAGCACAATGCAGTGGGTCTTCCCCAAAATCTAATTTACCTGCGGGCAACTCCCAAATAAATTTATCAAGCGGATACCGATGTTGGTTTATTAGTATAATATCTTCATTTGAAAACAGAGCTAAAACTACTGCCCCCCCTGGATGTTCAGCAATTTCACGTATCGAACGGTTTCCCGATGCGTATTCGACATCGTCAACCACTGTGTTAAATACCAATCCTCTGTAAACAATTTTCCTATTAAGTAGTTTTAACTTCATCCCGGTTTACCAAATGAATAACATGTTGAGAAAGTGGAATTGTTATACCTGAATCTGAAAATGCCGTATAAATTTGTTCTCGGATTAACGTTTCCACGAACCACTTTTTTTTGAAATCATCTGTTCGCATAATCAAACGCAGAATGAGGGCAGATTGCCCAAAATCTATCAAGAAAACTTCAGGCACAGGATCTTTCAAAACGTCAGGATGATTATCGGCTAAAGCGAGAAGTATTTTTCTCGCTTTCGATATGTCGGTACCGTACTTCACACCTACGTCTACCAACGCTCGGATTTCCTGTTGTGGATATGAATAATTAATGATACGGGATTTAATCATTTCGGCGTTCGGGACAACAACATGATTATTATCGAAATTTAAAATATGGGTGCTTCTTAAACCGATTTGTGTAACATCGCCGGTTTCTCCGGATGGGAGTTGAACTCTGTCACCGACCCGATATGGTCTGTCTATCATGATAACAAACCCAGCAATCATGTTTGCGAGTGTATCTTGGGCTGCGAGCGCAATAGCTAAAGAACCGACTCCGAGTGAAACGAGAAGACTACCGATGCTAACCCCGAAATGTTCTAATATTATCATCAACCCGGCAAGAAATATCATTATGTTTATTATTTTGTTGGTTAGGGGTGCAATCGTCGCTGTTATGTTGCACTGAGTTTTGAGCGAAATTTCATCCATATACCACACGAATGTCTTTCCTATAAGTTGGCTTATTAAGCGTGCGACTGCAAGGACAATTATTATGAATGTTGCGATCTGCAGGTAATGCAATATTTGGTTGAGTGTGAGATCTTCGGGCGGGGGAATTTTACTTAAATGCTCCAGTCCAATATAAATTCCAATGATTACACAAATTAGAGATACATTCTGACGTAGAACATCGATGATTCTATCATCGAGTGTCGTTTTGGTCTTCGTCAATATCTTCTTTCCAAAGACGTTTAATAGTAACTTTATCAGTTTGCCCACAATCCATGAGCCAGCTACGATTACTAAGACAATTAATAACTGTTCAAACATAATGTTTCTGAGCATAAATCCTCTCTATTTCTTTTCTCGACTTCCAGGTTTAAAAATGGGGATGTTTTGTTTGCACAAAGGACAGTCTTCCGGTTTGTATGTGATAACATCTAACTTGAGAACAGCAAAATGATGAAGGTTTTCAAACGTTGCTTTCCCACCACTGCGGTCGACGATTGTTGCAGTTCCGACTACATTCCCCCCGCCTTTTCTAACAATGTCGATAACTTCTTTCGTTGAACCACCTGTTGTAATGACATCTTCGCAAACGAGTACTCTTTCCCAGCTTGCAATCTCGAAACCACGCCTTAATTGAAGAATACCATCCTTCCGTTCGGCAAACATTGTTCGCACCCTCAACTGTCTGCCAACTTCCTGTCCCACCACGATTCCCCCTAACGCAGGCGAAATCACAACATCTATCGGGGTTTTACGAAAGTTCTCGGCAATAATTCCACATAGATCTTCCATATATTTAGGATATTGTAAAACTTTTGCACACTGGAAATATTGTGGGCTGTGCAAGCCAGATGTTAACTGGAAATGCCCTTCCAATAACGCATCTGTTTCTTTAAATATTTTAAGAATTTGATCGACTGTCATTAGTATCTCCAATGATGATATTAAATTATTGAATAATATACGCAATTTTTTGCTTTAATATTCAACGTAACTTACAATAGATTTGTAGAAAATATTTAGTTAAAAACTTGACTTCTAACTAATTTTCTTTATATTTGAAATTAGAGGAATACTTATGGATGATTTAGAATTTGAAAAATTCGACGATGAGCAAAACGACCCGATGGGTCATTCTGAAAATGAAGAAGATATTAAAAAATTATCTGCCGAGATAAACAACGGAAAAATGACCAACGCTAACGATCTGGAAGCGATTGTAAACTATCTTTTCGAGAAACAAAAGTATCAAGAGGCACTTCCCCTCATAAATCGTTTAGTAGAACAGCTTCCTTTCAGTGCCGACGTATGGTTACGGAAAGGTATTATATTCAATCATCTTCAAAAATATAAAGAAGCGCTCGAATGCTTCGAGAAAGCACAAAACCTTAACCCGAATGATCCTGAAATATTGCTTGGTTTTGGTTATGCCTTCGAAAATTTAGGAGAGTTCGAAGAAGCTCTGTTGTGGTACAATAAAGCGATTGAGATAGACTTGAGTAATGATGATGCACTACTTATGAAAGCCCTGACTTTTGAAAAGATGAATCGCTTCGAAGATGCATCTCAAATTTACCGTTCCATTCTTGAAAATAATCCTAACCATATAGAAGCACTTTATGAACTTGGGTATTGTTATGATTGTATGGATAGATTAAACGATGCGCTTACATGCTATGACAAATATCTTGATCTGGAACCATATAACCATTATGCGTGGTATAATCGCGGAATTGTTTTGAACCGTAAACGTCTCTATGGTAAAGCTATTGAAAGTTATGATATGGCTTTGGCTATAAAGGAAGATTTCCCATCGGCATGGTACAATAAGGGGAACAGTTATGCGAATATGGGAAGACTTTTCGATGCGATCGAATGTTACCGCGAAACAATCCGACTCGATGAACGCGATGTTCCTAGCTGGCACAATTTAGGAAATGCTTATGAAGAATTAGGTATGTACAAAGAGGCAATTACCTGCTTCACTCAAGCCTTAAAATACAATCCACAACATTATGAATCTTACTACAGCCGGGGAAGCTGTTATGATTGCCTTGAAGATTATAAAAAGGCATATAATGATTACAATAACGCAATCTCTTTATGCCGAAATTATCCGGAAATTTGGTATGCAAAAGCTGACGCTGCCTATAATTTAGGTAAATGGCGCGAGGCGCTATACAGTTATAAAATGACTGTCCGCTTCGATCCAACGAATATAGATGCATGGTTCGATTTGGGTGAAACTTTGCTTGAATATGGTTATCTCAATGAATCATTAAAAGCCTTCAATAAATGCACCGAACTTAAGCCAAACTGGGCTGATCCCTATTACGGCAGGGCAAAAGTATTATTCCTCCTGCGTAAAACATACGACGCTGTAGAATCTTTAAAAACTTCATTCAAGCTTGATCCAGAAAAAAGAAAATTCTTCGAGCAAGAATTTCCAAACGTTCATTCGATAAAAGAGTTTACACAGCTTCTCTTGGATAAATAATTTGTTCCATCGTTTGTCTTTTTTTTTAATCAATCCAATCCTATGAATCCAGAACTTGAATTAAAATACTCAAAACTAAAATCTATTCTGAAAAACCTCGGAAGTTTGATAATAGCATACTCAGGAGGTGTTGATAGCACTTTACTGTTAAAGATGGCAGTTGATGTATTGGGAAAGAATGCATTAGCCGTTATTGGCAGATCGGATACTTATCCAAAAAGGGAATACGAAAAAGCTATTCAGTTTGCAAACTCAATCGGAGCTGAGTGGGAAGAAATCAAAACTGAAGAAACAGATAATCTTAAATTTAAAGAGAATCCGGTTGATCGATGCTATTTTTGTAAAACGGAATTATTTACAAAATTACATCAGATTGCCAGACAAAAAGGGATTCGTTGGATTGCCGACGGAACAATAACTGATGATCTATTAGATTTCCGACCAGGCATGAAAGCTAAAAAAGAACAAAACGTTTGCTCGCCACTTCTCGATGCGGGATTAAGTAAAACCGACGTGAGAAATCTTTCCAAGCATTTAGGATTACCCACCTGGAATAAAGGTTCATTCGCTTGTCTATCTTCACGATTTCCTTATGGAACAACAATAACCAAAGAAGCACTTCAAAAAATAGATGCAGCTGAGACTATGTTGCACAACTTAGATTTTTGTTACTATCGCGTTCGTTACCATGACTCGAAAACTGCTCGCATCGAAGTCGGAACTGAAGAAATACCTCGGCTCCTTGATTTCGATCTCCGAAATAAAATTGTTGCCGATATTAAGCATCTCGGCTTCACATATGTAACACTTGATTTACAAGGGTATCGAACCGGCTCGATGAATGAAGTTTTAACCACTCCATCAGACATACTATCGCAAAACAAAAAGTAACGAAAAAGAACTTTGCTTTTCCTCCTATTGTTTTGTAATTTAATAATAAGCAGGAAAAAAATATCATGAAAATAAATCAGTCCATCCTCGTTGTAATTTTAATAATCATTATTTGTGGACCCTCACCAATCATTGCACAAGATACCCAATTCGGAAAAAATAAAGTCCAGTACAAGAATTTTGATTGGCATTTCATCCAATCTGCCCACTTTGATATATATTTTAATAACGGGGGAGAATCAATCGCTGAGTTTGCGGCAGATGCTGCAGAATCTGCATATACTTCGATTAGCAAATCATTCCGATATCAGATTGCATCTCGGATTCCAATCATCGTTTATAATTCTCATAACGATTTTCAACAAACTAATGTTATTTACGACTACCTTGAAGAAGGAATCGGTGGCGTAACCGAGCTTTTTAAAAATCGGATTGTGGTACCTTTTGAAGGCGATTATAAGAAATTCCGGCACGTGATTCACCACGAACTTGTTCATGGTGTAATTAATGATATGTTTTATGGAGGAACGATCCAATCCATTATATCAAACAATATCACAATTCGACTTCCGCTCTGGTTTAATGAGGGATTAGCAGAATATGAAGCGTTAAAATGGGACACACATTCCGATATGTTTATGAGGGATGCCACAGTTCATGAATCCCTCCCTAAAATCGAAAATCTTTATGGATATTTTGCATACCGCGGTGGACAATCGGTATGGTACTACATTGCAACGAAATACGGTGAACAAAAAATCGCTGAGATACTTAACCGCATCAAAGGAACACGAAACGTTGACCAAGGTTTCCGAAGCGCCATCGGATTGAGTGTGGAGGAACTTTCAGAACGCTGGCAGAAAGAACAAAAGGTTCTTTATTGGCCTGATATAGCTAAACGCGAAGAGCCAGCGGATTTTGCACGACGACTTACAGATCACAAAAAAGATGGATCATTTTATAATACAAGTCCTGCAATCTCCCCGCGTGGCGATCGGATCGCTTTCATCTCGAATAGAGATGATTATTTTGATGTATTTATAATGAATACGATTGATGGAAAAATTGAAAAAAAACTCATTAAAGGTCAGCGTACTGCTGACTTCGAGGAACTCCACCTTCTCACTCCCGGAATGTCATGGTCTCCCGATGGAAAATCTATCGCCCTGGCTGTAAAGAGTGGCGAACAAGATGCTATTATCATCATAGACACTCATTCGGGGGATGAGGAAATATTTAAGATGGGGTTGGATGGAATTTTTTCTGTTGACTGGGCGCCATTTGATTCTTCTAACCCGGAGAAAAGGGGGAAGCTCGCTTTCGTTGGGAATACAAATAATCAGTCGGATATCTATGTTTTCGATATAGATACAAAAAGCTTAACAAACCTCACAGATGATATCTTTACTGATGCTGAACCAAGCTGGTCTGCTGATAGAAAAACAATTTACTTTTCTTCAGACCGCAGAGATTATGTCAAGCGTTCAGATATTCCAAAAAATTTCAAAATGCAAAATTACGACTATCGACAACTCGATATCTACCAGATAGATATCATTAGTCAAAATATCTCAAGAATAACCAATCTACCGGGCAGTGATGAAACATCGCCAGTTGCATCCCCTGACAGGAAGCATCTTTTTTTTATTTCAGATATGAATGGTATAAATAATATCTATGTAAAAAATCTCGATAGCGGTACTGTATTGCCACGAACTAACTCGTTAAGCGGTGTTTATCAACTTTCTCTTTCGCGGGATGGAAACAAGTTAGCATTTAATTCGCTTAACAATGCGGGCTTCGACTTGTTCTTAATGCGAAATCCATTAGATCGGGATCTCAAGCAGAATGAACTGGAGCTGACTGAATATTTTAAAAGACTATCTGAAAAAAATATTTCACCCGACACAACCAACCCCATTAAAGCCGATGTTTTATTGGGTGATAATATTATCGTCAAGATGGAAAAGCAAGATTCACTTACATTATTTCCCGAAACAGGCAGGATTGAGCTTCGTAACTACGTATTCAATGATGCTTTCAGAGAAACACCGAAAAAAACATCCGATTCAATCAAGATTGCTCCACCTCCCGACAATGTTGATGAACATGGCAATTATAAGATCAATAAATACAAATTAAATTTTTCACCTGATATCATATACGGCAATGCCGGTTTTAGTTCGTTCTACGGTATTCAAGCATCAATAATTATGGCTTTCAGCGACCTGCTCGGAGATCATCAAATTTACTTTCTACTCGACAATCAATTTGATAATCTAAAGAATGGTAATTATGTACTGGCATATTTTTACCTCCCCTCTCGGGTCGACTATGGTATTCAGGGATTCCACACTGCACAATTTGTCGATTTGGATAACGACCGTTATATCGACCACCGTTTCAGGAATTATGGAATCACCGGCATGGCATTATATCCTATTAATAAATTCAATCGCTTTGATTTTGGATTATCATGGTTCAATCTACATAGTGATGGATACAGAGAAGGCTACTGGAAACCCGAAGTAGATCGTTCTGTGATAGCTACTTCGATCAGTTACGTTCATGATCACAGTTTGTGGGGTTTGATTGCACCAGGAAATGGAGCTCGTTACAACATTAGTCTTATAGCAAGTCCAAAAATTAATGACAGATCACTTGGATTTATTACCTTACTTGGTGATTACCGCCATTACTACAAATTATGGAAGAACTACACGCTTGCACTCCGTTTTGCTGGCGGAGCAAGTTATGGTCCCGATCCACAGCAATTTATTATCGGCGGCGTCAACAATTGGATAAACAGACGATTCGATGGAGAATTTCCCATACAGCGAGCGGAAGATTTTGTTTTTCTCACACTAGGAGTTCCTTTACGCGGCTACAATTTTAATGCGCGGTTAGGACACAAATATGGTTTACTGAATACAGAATTCCGTTTCCCCCTTTTTGGATACTTTGCAGCAGGTCCATTACCGGTTTTCTTTCAAAGCTTTAGTGGTATTTTATTTATTGATATGGGCGGAACGTGGCGATGGAAAAATGATTTTAAAGCTTTCGATAAAGATGAATCAGGAAATCTTTATATGAAGGACCTTCTCACCGGTACAGGTTATGGTATTCGAATGATAGTTTTGGGTTTTCTGTTAAAGCTTGATGTTGGTTGGGCGTTTGACCTGCAAACCTTTTCACCACCGCAGTATTATTTCTCACTCGGTGCAGATATTTAAACATCTATAATGGAAGATAAACAGAGAAAACACTTCCCTTATTAATTTCACTCTCAACCTCGATCCGTCCTTTATGAATTTCTACGATCCATTTTGCAATAGATAAACCTAGCCCACTTCCACCGAGTTCTCGTGATCGTGCTTTATCGACTCGATAAAAACGATCAAATATTTTTTTCTTCTCTTCTGTCGGAATCCCAATCCCTGTATCTTTTATATAAAACTTCGCAAATCCATTTTCCTTTACTGATGACAGTGTTACCATACCACCTCCTGGCGTGTATTTGACCGCATTATCTATTAAATTCAGAAACAATTGATGTAGCCGAACTTGATCACCAATAATGGTAATTTCTTCATTTTGAAGAAGCTTCACTGAAATAGACTTTTTAGAAGCGATGATTTCACAATCTTCATACAGTTCCTTTATCAGTTCATTCAGGTTAACTCTTTCATAGTACAACGGTTCCGGTTTACCCAGATCATCTTTAGAAAGAGTTAGCAAGCTCTCGATGATATTTGATAGACGGATTGTCTCTTCTAAGATGCTCACTAAAATTCTCCGATATTCTGGGTCTGTAGATTGATTTCGCAGTGCAAGTTCTACTTCTCCCCGCATGATTGTAAGCGGTGTTCGAAGCTCGTGCGAAGCATCCACCGAAAATTGTTTGATTTGGTCAAATGAATTTCGGAGGCGAATTATCATTCCATTAAATGTCGTTATAAGTCTGCCTATTTCATCGTTGACAAGATGCTCCTGAATTTGTTTATCCAAACTATGAGCTGTTATTTGTTGAACTGTTTTCGTAATATCATCAACAGGCTTGAGTGATCGATATGCGAGGAACCAACCGCCAGCTAACGAGAGTAACAACGCAATCGGAATTAAAATCAAGAAAATCGAAAAGAGATTATCGAGCAGCTCACTTAACTCCGCAAGAGGGTATGCAACATAAATGTTGTAATTCTTCATAGCTGTGGCGGCAACCCTCCAGTTTTCTCCTTTTTCATTTCTTACCGTTTGCATTTCTATCGAATCGCGAGTTACTCTCTTGATCGATAAACTGTCATCGGCTGCGGTCGAGGAACGAAATATTATCACCCCTTTATTATCTGTAATCTGGATTACGGTTTTTTTAGGATTAATAATTGCATGTTCATAGATATGATTCCAAATTTCTTCATCGGCTTGATTGACTGCAATACTATCTTCCTTTGATAATGGAAGCTGTTGGTGTAATAAACGCCCTTTTTTATTCAAGCTAAATTTTGTACTCGGTTTCACTTTCCCCGCTTTTAATTCAACAAAGTTTTTTACCCATTTCACTTCATTAGTCAGGGACTTGTCGAGACTATCGTTTAGATCTCGCCTCGAGTATGTATATGCAATCAAGCCAAAGGCGATAAGTGTAAAAAGAAGAACGAGAGAATAGGATAATGTTAGCTTAGCACGAATTGATTTTAAAATCTGAAACACATTAATTATCCTTCATCATGTAACCGATACTTCGAACCGTATGGATTAATTTCTTCTCAAAGCCATCATCGATCTTGGAGCGTAAATGGTTAATATAAACATCAATGACATTAGTCCCTGTATCGAAATTATAATGCCAGATTTGTTCGGAAATAATAGCACGGGTTAAGGAGCGATTTACATTTTGCATAAAATATTGAAGCAAGGCATATTCTCTGCCGGTCAGTTCGATTGTTTTATCACCACGTTTGGCTTTGCGATCTACCAAATCAAGCTGTAAATCAGCTACCTTTAGAATTGTTGATTTTTCAGAAATACCTCTCCTCAATAGTGATCGAACTCGCGCCAGTAATTCCTCGATGAAAAATGGTTTTGTTAGATAATCATCAGCACCACTGTTTAATCCTTCCACTTTATCTTCCGTTCTGCTTTTTGCGGTTAACAATATTACAGGTGTAATGATAAGTTTTGCACGAAGCTCTTTCAAGACTGATATGCCGTCTTTTTTGGGAAGTAGAATGTCGAGAAGAATCAAATCATAGTTTCCTGTTAGACCGAGAGAATATCCTTGCTGACCATCAGATGCAACGTCTACAATATAATGCTCCCCTTCGAGCCCCCGCTTGATATTTTTTGCAATTTTCTTTTCATCTTCGACTACGAGGATTTTCATCTGTTTCACCTTAGATAAAAGTGTTAAATTAAAGATATATTATGAAATATTAAAACATTTTTAATTAACTTCCAAAAAACCATTTTTCACTTCTGACCAACTTTTTGTATATTATCAAAAAACCAAAACATGAAGATCAAACATTATTTCATTTCGATATTTTTATTTGTTTTTTCTGGCTGCTTCCAACAGATTGCAGTCAAATCACTTGGGGGTATAATGGACAACGGTTTCGATGTTATTAACGAAGAACAAGACCTCGGTATCGCCGAAGTAAGCATTGCCTCAAATCTTAAACTCCTTGAAGCAATTTTAAAAAACGACCCCGCAAATGAACATTATCTGCACCTTGCGTCGATCGGATATTCAAGTTATTCACTGGGATTCGTCGAGGACTACAGCATTGAGCGGGCGCGCATCTTTTACCTGCGAGGAAAAGAATATGGAATGAAAATTCTAAACAAGAACACAAAATTCGTTTTAGCAAAGGGGCTTGATGAATTCACTGCTGCACTTGAATCATTCACTATGGAGGATGTTCCAATAATTTTTTGGACTGCCATCGGTTGGGGGAGTTTCATCAGCATTAATCTTACGGATCCAAATTCGATTGCAGACTTACCAAAAGTAGAAGCAATGATGAAATATGTCATTAAAAAAGACCCAAATTATTTTTACGGCGGCGGGCATTTTTTCCTCGGTACACTTTATGGAAGCCGTCCGAAATTACTTGGCGGAAATCCTGAATTAGCGAAAAAGTATTTCGACAATTGTATTACTATCAACGGTGGAAAGTTTTTGATGACATATGTTTATTACGCACGATCATACGCAGTTCAGACTCAGAACAAAGATTTGTTTGAAAATTGTATAACATTAGTGGATACAACATCTATTGATATTTTACCACAGGCGCGCCTTTCGAATGCAATTGCTAAAAAGAAAGCAGCTTTACTCCGGGAGAAAATCGATGACTTGTTTTTAGAATCAGAGAATGGAGAAATCATTGAAGAAAATTAACCTTATAATTATTGCAATATTACTTGCCATACCAACAATCACAATTTTTCCACAGCAATATACCATCAAGTTCGCTACTGTAGCGCCTGATGGAAGCACTTGGATGAATGTAATGAAAGAATTCGACAAAGCGATCCGCAAAGAAAGTAACGGGCGGCTTGGCTTTAAGATGTATGGCGGTATGGTGCAGGGTGACGAGAAAGATGTTCTTAGAAAGATCAAGCTTGGACAATTACACAGCGCGGGTATTACCGGTGTGGGGATGACAAACATCGCTTCTAAAGTAAGGATACTCGATTCGCCGTTCCTTTTCAGAAATTATGAAGAGGTTGATCTCGTGTACAAAATGTTTGGTGATGAGTTCAACAAAGCAATTGAAGAAGGCGGTTTCATCAATTTAGGTTGGGCAGAAGTTGGTTTTGTTCATGTCTTTACTAACAGTCCTGTAAAAACTCCCGAGGATATGAAAAAAATAAAAATGTGGATGTGGGAAGGCGACCCAATAGCCGAAGCAGCATTTAAAAGCATGAATCTTCATCCAATCCCGCTGAGTATTAATGATGTGCTCACATCGCTTCAAACGGGACTCATCAATGGTGTCTATTCCCCGCCATTAGCTTCAATCGCTTTACAATGGTTCTCTCGTGTGAAGTACATGCTGAAAACTTCACTTGCCAATTCGATGGGGGCGGTTGTTATTTCTAAGAAAAGGTTTAATGAGTTACCACCTGATCTTCAAGAAATATTGCAGCGTAACGGAAAGAAATATTTAGATAAGCTCACTCAATTGAGTCGGCGGGATAATGAAGAATCAATCGAGACATTGAAGAGGAACGGTATCACCATCATCGACTCAGCGACGGGGCAAACGACTGCAGCTTACGAAGAAATCGGTAAGAAAGCCCGTCGTCTTTTAATTGGAAAATTATACACGGAAGATTTACTCATTAGGGTTGAGAAAGCTTTGTTCGATTATCGTATGAATCATAATAGAAGCTCACGATGAAGATATTTAAGACGATAAGCAAAGCACTTTCCTGGATCGAGAATTCGCTTGTTATTGTCCTCTTCAGCAGTATGGTTATACTTGCTTTTCTGCAAGTCGTCCTACGCAATGTTTTCTCAACAGGTTTCTTGTGGGCTGATCCACTTCTGAGACACATGGTGTTATGGATTGGATTAATTGGCGCTTCACTTGCAACAGAGCAAGTAAAACACCTCAACCTCGATATAATAACACGATTTGTTTCGTCAAAAACACAGAATATCCTACGCATCATTACAAACTTGTTTGCAGGAATTATAACGATATTTATCGCCGAAGCAGGCTGGACATTTTTGCAGAATGAAATCGAAAGCGGCGAAATCATTTTATCAATCGGTCGATTTAATTTCCCTGCCTGGTGGTTCCAAATAATTATTCCAATCGGTTTTGGTTTAATGGCATTCCGGTTTTTTATTCGCGCAGTTGAGCATACCCTTCTCTTAATCCATCCTCCGGATACCAATCAAACACCCATGAACATTCCAATCACTGGATCCTGATGGAAACGATTCTAATAGCTTTACTTTTAATTGCACTTGCATTTTTTGGCTCACCGCTTTTTTCAATTATCGGCGCTATTGCTCTGCTTGCTTTTCATGCAATTGAGATTGACACTTCTGCAATCATCGTTGAAATGTATCGACTTGCTAGCCAGCCGACACTTATCGCAATTCCGCTTTTTACATTTGCTGGTTATGTAATCGCCGAAAGTAAAACACCTAAACGACTCGTTGCACTTTCACAAGCATTTTTCGGATGGATTCCAGGCGGATTAGCAATCGTCGCACTTGTATCATGTGCAATTTTCACCGCTTTTACGGGCGCCTCCGGAGTAACGATTATCGCCTTAGGTGGATTGATGTACCCGATTCTGCTTCAACAGAAATATTCTGAAAAATTTTCACTCGGACTGCTTACAACCTCAGGAAGTTTAGGACTGCTTTTCCCTCCAAGCTTACCTTTGATTCTATACGCGATGGTTGCATCTAATTCCCGAACTATGGGCGGCTCGGTTCCCGATGTTACTATTGATAAACTTTTCATCGCCGGTATTTTACCGGGTATTTTACTTGTGGCAATCCTTGCAGCTTATAGTATTCATCAAGGAAAGAGAGAGCAAATCCCAAGAATACAGTTTAACTGGAAAAATATTTGGATTACGGTGAAAGATGCTGCGTGGGAAATTCCACTACCATTTTTAATTATCGGCGGTATTTATGGCGGAATTTTCACCGCAACCGAAGCTGCCGCTGTTACTGCATTTTATGTACTAATTGTGGAGGTTTTCATTTACAAAGACCTCAAGCTGTTTTCTGATATTCCAAGAATAATAAAAGAAAGCATGGTATTGGTCGGGGCAATTCTGGTGATCCTCGGCTGCGCTATGGGACTGACAAATTACCTCATCGACGAAGAAGTACCGATGAAACTGTTTACATTGATCCAACAGTTTATCTCAAGCAAAGCAGTCTTTCTTATACTTCTCAACATTTTTCTTCTCATTGTTGGAATGATGATGGATATTTTTTCCGCCATTATCGTAGTTGTTCCATTAATCATTCCGATCGCTTCAGCATACGATATTAATCCTGTTCATTTAGGGATTATATTTCTAACAAATTTGGAGATTGGTTATTTAACTCCCCCTGTCGGTTTGAATCTTTTCATTTCAAGCTTCCGATTTGGACAACCGATTTCAAAAATTGTACGAGCTGTGCTTCCATACATCGGTATTTTATTGATAGCACTCATTATTATTACTTATGTACCAAATCTTAGCTTATGGTTGGTTGATTTGTTTTCTGTAAAGTAAAACGAAAGGATTTCTGATGAAAATATTTTTTATTCTCCTCTTGCTATATCCAATTATGATGAATGCCCAAACAGGTCGGCTCATCCCGAACCCTATTCGAAATATTCCAAAATGGGTTAGAAATGAATTTTCATCTCAACAGCTCGATAAGAAGTATACGATTATATACCGACTTTATCCGCATGTATTGCGCGGAGATTTTAACGGAGATGGAAGGCGAGATGCTGCCATCCAAATCCAAGAGCGAAGCAGCAAGAAAACTGGAATTGCAATTTTTCATGCCCGTAAACCTCAGGCACTATTTTCACCTGTTACAATCCTTGGGGCAGACAAATCTATCGGTAATTTAAGCAGCAATTTCGAATGGGTAAATATCTGGAATATTCAGAAACGCGGGAAATTATCAACGGATGAATGGGGTAAATCTCCTCCGAAACTAAATGGAGACGGTATCTACCTTGCAAAACGAGATTCGATTAGTGGCTTGATTTTTTGGGATGGGAAAAACTATTCATGGCATCAAAAGAAATAATAAGCCCATTTATCATTTTCTCTTCTTTTTAATAAGCTCACTTTTAATCAATCCCATACGAGAAGTTTTTTGACCAATTGCCCAATATGTTCTGTTCAGATGTTTAGCCAAATCATTCAAACTCATCTTTAGATAGTTTTCACGAAGAAACTGTAAATCCCCGGGAGACCAAAATCTAAAAACTCTTGGTTTTGTTATGTGCATTATATTCGCTCTTCTATAAATCGCACTCATTTTTTTTTGTAATTTCTGGGAAATCTTCTTCACCGGAATTACACCATAGACACGTTTGAGATATTCATCATTTTCCGATGTCCACGGTTGATTTTTTCGCAGACCCATTTTGTATGCATGCACTTTGACTATCGCAGTAGTGTGCCCAAGGTGAGCGGCTATTTCTTTTATACGGAAATTTTTATAATGTTGTTTTATATACAGTTCTTCAGCGCGGGTCCATTTATGTCTCGGCCTTAATAAGCCCAGTTTCATAGCTCGGTGATAAATACCCGTTTTAGACCGAGAAAGATTTTTCGCTATTTCTTCTTTTCTCAAGCGTAGTGTATATAATTCCCGAAGTTTATTATCTTCAGATGCAGTCCAATCTTTCCGATATCTCAGAAGTCTAGATTTTAGATTATTTGTTTTTTTACTCATAATATTTTGTATTGTTTTTTATTAAAGCATTAATTATCAATTCGAAATGTCCTTTTTTGGGAAAATTGTCCGGCAATTAAGCGATATGAATAGACTCCATCTTTTAGATCTGAGATATTAGCAGCAGCAACATATCGCCCTGGCGGCTGGATTGCATCAACTACATTCATCACTTCTCGATTTTTATCATCAAGCAGTTTTATTATCACTGGTGAGGCCGCTCCAATCTCATATGGAATAAATAAATATTCAGAGGCAGGATTAGGATAATATTGACCTAATGCAAACTTAACATCATATTGTCGTGCGAGTTCAACAATTTCTGGAATGACAACATTTTCAATAGCAGGTGGACTTTCGATGTATCCTTTATTAAGAGATGTAACAGCATAATAATACTTCAAAGCAGTAATATGAGAGATCGTATCTAAGAATCTAAAGGTCTCACCCGATACTATCGCAAGAAGATTGGCGGATGTAGAAATATCCACCGGCTGGTGCGACGATCGATATATCGCGAATGATCTCGCCGCATCTCCGACAAACGATAAATCAGGAGGTGCCCATTGAAGCTGGAATATTCCATCTGTAATATTCGATACTTGGAAAGCTTTTGGTGGGTTCGGAGGAAGGGAATCTTTCCACCTCATCGAAGGAATAATCGATAACCTTTGAAACGATCCTCCCAATTCGAGAGCATCTTTAATATTTTCATACCTAAAGAAAGAAACCCCGTCGAGATTTGCAGAACGAACTGTGTTTATCAAAGCCGGGATCTCTGAAAATACATCAGATTTGTATGCTCCGATTCCAATGTAAATGTGTCGACCGAATGTATATTTAGCCCAATCTTTTACAATTAGAGCGAAATCCGGATCACCTCGAGTTGTTCCCAACGACCAATAAACCTGAGGAACTAAATAATCAATGATACCTTCTTTTAACCACCGCCGAGAATCCTGATACAACTCAGAATAACTTTCCTGTCCCCTGGTATCCTCGAGATTTGTATAAATACCTATAGGTGTCGCACCGATTTTAAGCATTGGCTTCACAATTTTCACAGAGTCGTGGAAAATACGCATGAACTGATTAATGTTTTCTCGTCTCCAATCATCTTTTGAAAGTCCATTCCCAAATTGTCTGTATGTTCCCTCATCAGGAATATTCTTCCCCGGATAACGAATAAAATCAAATTGGATCCCATCTATATCATATTTTCTAATAAGGTCCATTGCAACATTAACTATATAATCACGAACCGCTGGGATGCCCGGGTTCAGCCACCATTCACCGTTAACTTGATAAATCCATTCAGGATGTTGGAGCAAAACATGTTTTGGCTCTGAGATAATAGGACGTGTTCCACCGCTCTTAACTAAAAAAGTATTGAACCAAGCATGTACTTCCATACCATTATTGTGAGCATCTTCGATAATAAAAGCGAGCGGATCCCATCCTGGGTCTTGTCCCAGCGTTCCAGTTAGAACATGCGACCACGGCTCATAATGCGATTTATACATAGCATCTCCACGCCCACGAACTTGAAAATATAATGTATTGAAATTAGCCGACTTCAAGTTCATTACGATTTCGTGAAGCGTTTGCTGCTGAACTATCGGAGTGAATGATTTGGGCCAATCGAGCCCCATGGCTGTCGTAATCCATGCTGCACGCACCTCATGCTTAGGGATAGGATATTCCTGAGCTGATACGGGAATTAAGTATATAATTATTAGAGCAATAATCGATATTTGAATCTTCTTAAACAAAATTCGTTATGAAACATTATTATTTAAATGGATAATAATATAAGAATAGATAAGTGAGAGAAGCAAATACCGAGCTACCCTGCCGCTCCACGAGTAGTAGAAAAACGATGGAGTATCTCAATTTTAAAGATATCTTGTTCCTATAAATAAAGTTGTTTATATAGTCATATAATAGAGAGATTTATGACGAGAAAAAATTTAATACCGGAACAAAAAGTGAACACCCTATCTTTTGTTCTCAGAATATTTGAGAGTAAAGGAAAGGGTATTTTTTTTAATTTGGGAATTGAAAAAATATTAATTACTGATGTTACGCACAGAACTAAATAATCATCTTTGCGAACCTTTGCGTTCTTAGCGTCTTTGCGATAAACCATTTTCTTGCGTAACTTCAGTTATTTATTCAAATATGTATGGGACAGTAATGAAGACAACAAATGAAGGAGCATATTGGGACACCATCGGTTTTCATGGCCATTTTTAAATTAATTCACTTGCGATTGATCCCCTTATTCCAGACCACCTTTTTGCAGGAGGTGATTCATTATACGAAACCTACGCTGGAGGAATCGCCTGGCAAAAAATCGCTTTGCCAGAGAATGTAAGTCATATTCAGGACCTTGAAATTGGTTTCATGGATTCACTTGAATTATTCATCGCTACCTATGGAAGCGGTGTATATCGGCTTGCCCAAGCCACACCGGCATTTTTACTCAAAGTTAATTCCGGCTGGAACATGGTTTCAATCCCTAAGCATGTCTCTGATTTTAGGAAAATGGATATTAGTTAAAATTTGATAAACATAATGTTATTGGGATTGTTGGTACAGAGATAACTTCCATTCCTCCAGGCATCATTACATCAG
>CAYYIJ010000033.1:20974-22115 GCA_964471945.1 uncultured Chlorobiaceae bacterium | reverse complement strand
GGAAATTTATGAAAAAGTTAACATTTATGATTATCTTGTTCTTAATAATCTCTATAAATGTACTATCGTCTGCACAGCAAAAAGCGAATACTATTATTACTGGGCAGGTTGCTGATATAGAGTCGGGTGAATATCTTGAAAACGTGAATGTTTTTCTGTCATTTACGACCATTGGAACTTCTACTGCAAAAGATGGTACATTCAAGCTTTTAAAAGTTCCAAACGGAATGTTCGATTTGGTTGTTTCTCGTATCGGATACGAGAGACATGTCATTACCTTACAAATTGTCCGAGCAGACTCTTTTCACTACGAGATTAAACTGAAGCCACAATTACTCCAAACTGACGAAGTTGAGGTGATTGTCGATAGACCTAAAGAATGGAAGAAGAATCTAAAAATATTTATGAAAACATTCATCGGTGAAACAGATAATGCTCAATATTGTAAAATATTGAACCCTGAAGTACTGAACCTCTACTTTGATGAAAAAACAGATACACTGGTGGCATCGTCTGATAGTATTCTGATTATTGATAACTATGCCTTAGGTTATCGTATCCACCTTATACTTGATCAGTTCGCCTGGGATGTAAACAAAGATGCTGGTTATTATCTTATCTGTCCACTGTTTGAAGAACTTAAATCCCATATTCCAAAAGAACACTCTGAATGGCGGCAGAACCGGGAGAAGACATACAAAGGATCGTTTAAGCATTTTCTGCATACCTTGAATATGGGAAACACCGATTCGGAGATGTTTCATATATTTTCCGGACCACTAAAAAATTTAATGCGGAGATCGGGACACCGTGTCAACCCTGATGAAATCCAACTAATGACGATGCACGGTACTCCATTCAAGTTATTACAATTTCCAGGTTATCTAAGGATAGAGTATGGAAGAAGAGCTGGTGAACAAACTGGCGGTGAAAAAGTCTGGGATAAATTTTCAAAGCGCTGGATAGACAATCCAAACATATTACAAAACGGTACAGATAGTATTATTACTTTAAGAGATTCCTATGCACTAGTTGATACATTAGGAAATTTGATAAATCCGTTATCAATTGAAGTCTTTGGCATGTGGGCGAAAAAGCGTGTATCGGATTTACTGCCAATGCATTAACTGATAAATTCTAT
>CAYYIJ010000033.1:0-20874 GCA_964471945.1 uncultured Chlorobiaceae bacterium | reverse complement strand
GGGCGAAAAAGCGTGTATCGGATTTACTGCCAATGCATTAACTGATAAATTCTATTACCAACTAAGGAAGAATTATGCTACTATTAACAAAAAGAAATGTTATCTCTGCACTAAATCTCCGTTTAGCGCCGATTGCAATTATTTTTTTTATTATAAATTCAGTTTGCCACACACAGGAATTATCGGATACGCTTGACATTAACCGAAAGGATGCCCTCCGCATCTATATAGATTGTGGATATCACTGCGATTTTAATTACATCAGGGAAAAAATAACTTTTGTCAATTACGTTCGTGACCAAGCCGATGCCCAGGTTTTTATTCTTGTCACCACTCAGCTCACGGCTAGCGGGGGATATGAATTCACACTTACCTTCATTGGTAAAGAATTTAACACAATAAACGATACTCTTACATTTACAACAAAAAAAGATGAAACTGCTGAGAATACCCGTATAGAACTTGTTCGAATATTAAAACTTGGTTTGATCAGATATGTTTCAAAAACACCCCTTAGTAAAAATATAACGATTACATACAAAGAGCCGTCAACTCAAACGGAATTAAAAGATATTTGGGATTACTGGGTATTTAGTATAAGCGGGAGGGGTTTTTTCAACGGCAATGAGACGGTTGAATACACCTCACTCTATGGCTCATTTAGTGCCAATCGCACAACAGAAGATCTAAGATTAAACATCTCCATGAATGGGAGTTACAACGAAAATAAATATGATTACCAAGGTTATAAATATCAAAGTATATCACGAGGGAAGGGATTAAATTTTTCAGCAGTTTTCAGTATAACCGATCACTGGTCATGGGGTATGTCTGCTTCTGCATCGAGTCACACATATAGCAACACAAAACTCGGTCTATATGCTGCTCCTGGGATTGAATACAACATCTTTCCGTACTCTGAATCGACTCGAAGACAAATCTGTTTTCTCTATCGCGTAGGATATGAATACATTAGATATCATGAAGAAACTATTTATTATAAAATGATTGACAATTTACAAAACCATAATCTCTCGATCTCTTACTCTGTGAAAGAACCGTGGGGTTCAACTACCGTTACTCTACAGGGATCAAACTATTTACATGATTTTATGAAGTATCAGATTTCAATATCTGGAAATATCTCTTTTCGACTGATCGAGGGATTAACGTTAGATTTGAGCGGTAGGTATTCAGAATTACGTGACCAATTATCACTTCCAAGGAAAGATGCCAGCACGGAAGACATTCTACTACAACGACGTCAACTTGAATCCCAATTCAATTACTATTGCTCAATTGGTTTAAGTTTTACGTTCGGTTCGATATACAATAACATTGTTAATCCAAGATTTGGAGGTAGCAGAGGAGGACAAACAATTATTTATTATAACTGATGTTACGCACAGAACTAAATAATCATCTTTGCGAACCTTTGCGTTCTTAGCGTCTTTGCGGTTCCTCTTCATTTCCAAGAGCAATTTAGCATTTTGGTTAAACGCAGAGTCGCAGAGGACGCAAAGACACGTGAAACTTTTGTGATAAACCATTTTCTTGCGTAACATCATTTAATAAAATATCTTTTTCGTAACTATTTCCTCATATTTTTTACATGGAATTGGTGTTTTGACTGTTTTCTTAGCTAGTAATTTCATTTAATTTAACTATTTTTTCCCTCAGATTATAGTGTTTTAGGTTTTTTATGGGGTAACTATAATACCATACTCACATAGGATGGTATCAATCGATACTATTGTAACAGCAACATCTTCTTAACCGAAGTAAAATTCTCTGTCTTCATCTTATAGAAATATATTCCACTTGGAATATTCGTTGCATCCCAAGTTGCTTGATAATATCCTGCGTTTTTAAACTCGTCCACAAGCACAGCAACTTCACGCCCGAGAACGTCATAGACTTTTAACATTACCCAATTGGCAACTGGCAATTGATAATTGACAATTGTTACTGGATTGAACGGGTTAGGATAATTTTGCTGAAGTAAATATTCCATTGGAATATTTGTTCCTTCGTTTACTAATTTTAATATTTTAACTCCTGAATTATCTCCTTGTAGCATGATACTCCCATTCTCGGTCAACGGATAAGTTTTACCTTCATCATCACGCAGCACATATTTAGTATTTGATAACTCTTGAATATTCCAGCTTATTGTAATCAGAGAAGAAACCGTCTGGATGTTAATCGGAGATTCACTTTGGTTTTTTCCAACTACTTCGAGGAATCGCCCCGAGCTGTACCGTACATCAAAATCTCCTTCTGGTGCAGTGGGTGGAAGTTCGAAATCTTCAATGCTTAATCCCCGATCAAGAGCAGATGTAAAGTAAAGTGTCTGGCTGTTTTCACCATCGCTGAATGTTATACTATTAAACGCCGATAACGTCTGGCTTGCCAATTGTTTAGATAGTGGAGGATAAGTTCCACTAAGGATAATATCGCATGGATATTTAGCTTTTACAAAATATCCCTTGCCGGGTTTAAGACTGTCGACAATGATATAGTTTCTGTTATAGCCGAAGAAATATGGAGCAATCTTACCATCGGGTTCAGATATTACGGCAGATGTTGGGATACTATTTGACAATGCGCCAATCATATTCCAACCTTCTAAGAGTGAGAGGGTATCGGCATTAACTAAATAACCTTCAATCGGGAGCGATTGAACAGCATCAAATTTTAACCAATAACCTTGCCCTGCTTCTAATATATTTTTTTGAACGTAATTACCGTTATATAAAAATGCATGCGATGTAGCGGTAGGGAACAGTTCGGTTTTTAAGGATAAGAATGATTTTACTGGAAGCGAAATCATATTCCAACGATTATCGACTTGCATTGATATTGTCCGTTTGGTGCCAACATGCAGTGCGATTGGAATAATAATGTTTCCAGTTTTATTATCGTTACTCTCGATGAGAAGATTTGTATAATAGTCGCCGATTGCTAACGTGGGCGTGCCGGCAGTGAGTGCTACAAAGATACTCTCGTTAGGTGCAATTGTTCCAATGTCTAAGTTATGTGTCAGCCATGTTGGTGTTAATTTACCAGTATCATTAATTGAAAGATGAAGTGGTATGTACCCATCGTTCCGAATGACCAAGGTATCTTTTGCCACGTCACCTGAATCGATTTCAAAAAGATAACTCGTAGTCTTAGAAGTAATCGTTGGTCCCAGAACATGAACCAGCACATTGATCAATGTTGGAGTTTGCGTTGAATCGTTATGTAAGAACGAAATCGCTCCATTGTAGTCCGTCCACGTATTTAGTCCTGAAGGATCAACCGTGAAATGTACCATGCTCGAGTCGAGTGAATCTACGGTAATATAGTTTTCCAAAATTGAAAGCCAGCTATTTTCAGGAGGCGGAATCAATGTTTGGACAAATAGCAGTGAATCTCCGGGGTTTTTAATTTTAATAGAATCGTCAGTAATTGCACTGGGTATTAGTGTGTACTCGAAACTACTCGGTTGAGCTACAAAAACCGGGCCTAATGGTACTGCATTACCACTTATGACAAACGAAAGATGTTGCGAGCCGCCAACTAATAATCCTTTGTGTGTGATTCGAACAGTATAAACGGTCCTCTCAGGTGATTCAATATACACTTGTTCTACGTTATCTCTAATATTATCTCCAGTATTTGCAGCCGATGATGGTACGGCGGGATTAAGAATCCATGGTCGATAAATTTGTTGATTACTTTTTTTGATGATTCGGAGATCAATATCGTTTTTCAACATGATATTTGTCGGATCAAGTGCTGGACTGACTGGTGTTCCTGCTGGATCGTTCCAACAGATAGTTGCTCTTAGTGGAATAACATCACTTCCTATATCAAACTGAATTGTCTGTCCTTGGTTTAACACGAGTTCTTTAATGTGAGACCCAAAACCATCTATACTATCTTGTGTCATGAGTTGAACAGCTTTTAGTGTATTCATCAATCCCCAACCAAACATGTAATCGGGTCCCGGATTTGGTCCTGCTTCATCAGCAGTGTTGATTATAATCGCTTTAAGTGTCGAGGATCGAAGTGGAGTTGCACCTTGTAACATGTTTTGACGCTGGAGAAGTAAACCAACCGATCCCGATGCATTTGGTGACGACATTGATGTTCCACTGTATCTGCCATAGGCTATATCTGAAGTTGAAATTGGGGAATATAAATCCACCCCGTTTGCAACAATATCGGGTTTTATTCTGCCATCATCGGCCGGGCCCCAACAACTGAAGGTAGACATAACAACACTATTTGGATCCGAATAACTATTGTAAATATCATTCACAGCTCCAACAGTAAGAATATTTTTTGCCAAAGAATTATGACTGATACAGTCGTATCCTGAATTACCATCACGATTACGTGCTGCTGTAACTAAAGTCCATGTTCCTCCAACAAAAATCCAGTGTTGGGTTGACCCACTCGGACCTTCATCGCGGTCATTTCCTGCAGATTTCACAATTAGGTAGTTGGGAGCATTATTTGCTATTTCATCCCATTCTTTTGCCTGTTCGGAATAGAATCCAAAATTGTAATCCTCAATCGCGCTAATATTTACATCACCAAACCATGCCCAGCGATTATCGTTGCGATAATTCCAATACCATCCTGTTATTGTTCCATACGAATGGTTTGATACGCGTAAACCGGCTGCTGCTTCGGCTGCCATTTCTGCTTCATCAATAGTCCAGTCGTATGATTTCAATGAACCTTTATATGACATACCTTTAGCTGCACCGATTACCCCTGTAGCTATCATTGTTCCACCAACGTGAGTTGAATGGTCGTGATTATTGCCTTGAGTGAAAATTACCCTTGAGCCAAACTCTTGGTGGGTTGGACGTACTCTTCCAGCATCCCAAACACCGAGAATAATGTTTTCTCCTGTTAAATAATATGCCCCTACACCACCTGGCCAAACTTTATGTGTCGAGATTGTCCGAGCAGCAGTAAGATTATCTGTTTTATAATAAACCGGTATGTTGTTTCTAAACCTTTGAAGCTCTATTGTTTGACCGTCGTCGTATTCCATCCGGATTGGTATATTGTCAGCAATTGCGATCGACTCAGCAAAAGCACGCTCTGCCGATAATTCAAGGCCTCGTTTGATTGCATAATCTTGTAACCAAGTTTGCGAGTTTGCAGATGAATTAAAAAGATATATTCCTCCGAATACGAGTATTACAGTTAATAATCCTTTTCGCATGGGGTATCTCCAAAAAGATGATTATGATAAATATTGAAGTTTATATTCAATCTACCAAATATTGTATATTTTGTCAAGTACTTTCATGAATACTTTGATTATCATTAAAAATTATCGTATTTTTACACAAAGAAAGTGAGAAAATCATGATAGAGCAAGATAATAATCAAGAATTGTTAAACAATAAGTATCGAGGGAAGTCGGATAATGAACTTTCCGAGAGTGAACAGAGAACAAAGGGATTTGAACAATCACCCAGCCAGCAAACATTAAATAGTATAGAAGATCGCCCCAAAAATCAAAGGGTGAGGGAAAAAAAGCAAAGACACACTGGATTCAAACAAGAAAGACATCGCGAAGGGCGAAAAAATGTGTCAATAGTAATCCCGCTATTCAACGAAGAGCAATCACTCCAAGAACTTTATGAAAAATTAAGGAATGTTTTAACTCGACTTGGACGTTTTGAAATTATTTTTGTGGATGACGGCAGTACGGATGGCTCGAACCGAGTCCTCCATGAATTGAGACGGAAAGACAAAAGGATTAAGATAATTCGTTTCAGACGTAATTTTGGTAAATCTGCTGCACTATCTGTAGGGTTTGAACATGCTGAGGGCGACTCCGTAGTCACCATGGATGCCGATCTGCAGGACGATCCTGAAGAAATACCTAATCTGATTAATGAGCTAAAAAAAGGGCATGATCTTGTTTCGGGTTGGAAGAAGAAACGACGTGATCCACTTTCGAAAACAATTCCATCACGTTTTTTTAATTTTGTTACTTCTTTACTTACCGGCATCAGACTCCATGATTTTAATTGTGGATTAAAAGTATATCGGAACGAAGTTGTAAAGGATGTAAAAATATATGGTGAGCTTCATAGATATATTCCAGCTCTTGCTCATTGGCTCGGTTATCGAGTAGGAGAAGTTGTTGTCCAGCATCAGCCGCGTAAGTATGGGAAATCAAAATATGGTGTCGTTAGGTTTTGGCGTGGGTTTCTTGATTTATTGACAGTTCTTTTTACAACGCGATATCTGAAGCGACCATTACACTTATTCGGTTTTTGGGGCTTATTGTTCTTTATGGTAGGATTTATAATCGATCTATATCTTGTTTACCTGAAATTTGCTGAAGGAATGGCGTTAAGCAACAGACCCCTTTTTCTTGGGGGTATCTTACTAATTATTGTCGGCATACAGTTTATTTCCATTGGACTGATCGGTGAGCTAATTACTAAAGCATACCATTCGAAGGAGAAAGAATATTCTATCCGAGATATCTGGAAATATGTAATCTAATTATGGAATTTACAATAGATAAGATAAAAAAAAATTGCCGCCATTTTCGTGGTGATGTTCCATGTAAACCTCATAAAAAACAAGGTGTCATTTGTGTTGATACAATCGGTAACGATTGCTCATATTTTGATCCGGTTACTAAAAGGGTTTTGATAATTAAATTGGGAGCGATTGGTGATGTTATTCGCACGACACCAATTCTTAGAAAATTAAAAGAAATTGAACCGCAAACCGAGATATGGTGGTTTACATTAACACCGGAAGTGATTCCTAATATCGTTGATGTTGTTTTACCATTCACTCCACAAAGTCTAGTTACACTACAGATGACGTCATTCGATATAATTTATAATCTTGATAAAGATAAGGAAGCGTGCGCGATCTGTTCAATTGTAAAAGCAGATGTAAAAAAAGGATTCGTCTTAAGAGAGGGTAAATGTATCCCAATCAATGCTGATGCTGAACATAAATACCTAACCGGGGTATTTGATAATTTGAGTAAAGTAAACAGGAAAAGTTATCAGGAAGAAATATTTGATATCTGTGGATTCAAATTTTCTGGCGAGGAATATATAATGCCGGATATATTTGAATATCGATGGAAGCTACCCAAGAAGAAAGTTATAGTTGGTTTAAATACTGGTTGTGGAGGGCGTTGGACGTCGCGGCTATGGCCCAATAAAAATTGGGTGTCATTAGCAAAACATTTGAAGAAGTCTGGTTATATACCATTATTACTGGGAGGTGAGCAGGAACATAAAAATAATTTGACCCTGTCAAAGCAAAGTGGTGCATTTTATCTCGGACATTTTCCACTTCAACAGTTTATGAGTTTAGTAAATCGTTGTGATCTTGTTGTTACCGCTGTAACGATGGCACTGCATATTGCCACAGGATACCAGAAAAAAATTGTCCTCTTCAACAATATTTTCAATAAACATGAGTTTGACCTTTATGGTCGTGGTGTGATTCTTGAGCCGGATTTCGAATGTGATTGTTTCTATTCTCCTACATGTAAAAATAATTGTATGCAATATCTGAAAATAGATACTGTTTTTGATTCAATTCAGAATCTTATCAAGCAATAATATGAGGAAAAAGGGAAAGTCGAGGGAGCTTGGGGAGAAAAAATATTTCAATATAAAAGACTGGCAAGCGATAACGATAATTATTATTACTGTAATAATTTTTTTCCGTGATATTTTATTGCAAAAAGCTTTTATGTGGGAAGATTTTTTGTACCAGGTTTATCCTTGGCGAAATTTTGTTGCCGTATCTTTAGCAAATGGAGAATTTCCTCTCTGGAATCCATATACATTTAATGGCATGCCTTTTTTTGCTGACATTCCCACAGCTGTTTTATACATTCCTAATTTAATCCTTACTCTTTTTGTTAGTGGCGACAAATTAGATTTTTATTATATAGAATTATTAATAATTCTACATTATGCTATAGCCGGAATTGGGATGTACTATCTTTTAAAGAATTTAAAACTAGAGAACATATTTTCGCTATTTGGTAGTATTGTTTTTACTCTATCAGGTTTCATGATTACGCATGGGATCCATATTTGGATTGTTTATCATGTAGCATGGCTCCCTTTGATTTTATTACTATTCAAAAAAGCTTTAGAAGAGAAATCGTTTTATTTTACAATATTAGGAGGATTAATATTTGGTCATTCAATTCTTGCAGGGCATCCTCAAGTAAGTCTTTATATTTCTTTTTTACTTTTATTATTTTTTATCTTTGAATTTTTTTCTTTATTTCGAGAAAGTGGATTTAAAAACGCGTTTTCTATTATTCCTTATGCTATCGTGGTACCAGTAATTGCAATTGCAATAATAGCAGTTCAATTACTTCCCACTTTGGAACTTTCTCCACTTTCTGCTCGAGCAGAAATAACATACGAAAAATCACAAGAAGGGACTCTTGCACCACAGCAGATAATTACTTTACTAATACCTAAATATTTTGGTGAACAAAGTGCTGCCGTTTTTAATTATTGGGGACCTGGTGGATATGCACAATTTTGGGAGACAAATATTTACATCGGAATTTCTGCTTTATTTTTTGTTGTAATAGCAATCTTGTTTGCTTATCGTAATAAATATGTAATATTTTTCAGTTTCATTGCAATTTTTGCCTTTCTATATGCATTGGGTGATAATTTCATTATTCATAAATTCTTTTTCTTTAATGTACCCGGTTTTCAGTTATTTCGGAATCCTGGACGGATGTCGCTTTGGTTTTCATTTGCATCTGCCATTTTATGTAGTTTCGGACTTAAAGAATTCATAAATTTTGTTAGTAATCATAAAATCCGATTGAAATATATCATCATAACCTGTTCATTAGCATCTATTTTTGTTTGGGTATTGGTTCAAGCAGGATTATTTCAAAATAGTATTAATCCGGAACAGTTACCTGAAATAAAAAGACTGACTAATGAACAAGCAAATATATTCATTATGATTGCTTTAGTCATATGTGTTATTTTTATTCTATACTATTCTAAGAAATTGTCGGTATTTTTATTTTGCATAATTTTAATTATCATTCATTTTATCGATCTATCCATTTTTGGATTCAACTTTAACAATGGAAAAATAAGTCCTACAGAATATTCAAAAAAGACAGAATCCTTAATCAATTATCTTAAAGATGAGGGTAAAAAAGAATATTTTCGCATCAACTCACGCCAGGGTAGTTACATGATTCTCGATCGTAATCAGGGTTTGATTGATAGAATATTCTTAATGGAGGGTTATACGCAACTTACGCTTCGAAGGACAAATCCACCTGCTGAAACTTGGGATAAATTGTGCGATATGATGAATGCTAAATACAGAATTGAAGTAAACCAAACAAATCGAACAATGCAGTTGAAACCATCAGATACTTACCTACCAAGGTCTTATTTCATGTATAATTACAAGGTGATAAGTGATGAAAACAAAATTAAAGAAATGATGACGAGCAGCGAATTCGACCCAAGAAAATTTGTTATTCTAGAAGAATATCCAGAAATTGACATTCAAACGACCGATATTACTAATTGGGAGTCAGAAATAATAGACTATAAATTGAACTCTATCAAACTAAATGTTTCAACACCACAAAATGGCATTCTTGTGTTAAGCGAAATATTTTATCCGGGATGGAAGGCATTTGTCGATGGTGTTGAAAAAAAAATTTATAGATGCAATTGGAACCAGCGAGCTATTATGGTCCCAACTGGTAGTCACAACATTGAATTAATATTTAAACCCACATCTTTTTATAAAGGAATATGGATGTCAAGTTTTTCGTTATTATTTTCTATAATCGCATTAATATATTTTAAAAATAAAAAATTATAAAAATGTATTCAATTGTAATTCCGATTTATAATGAACAGGAAACATTGCCTGAAATTTATCGCAGGCTAAAAGCAGTCATCGATACTTTAGATGCTCCAACTGAAGTAATATTTATCGATGATGGGAGCAACGATCAATCTTCGATGATAGTTAATGAGATTCATAAAACTGACTCGCGTATAAAATTAATCCAGTTTTCCCGAAACTTTGGTCATCAGGTTGCTATTTCAGCAGGAATAGATTTTGCGTCTGGTGATGTAGTTATTTTAATGGACGGAGATTTGCAAGATCCTCCGGAAGTTATTCCAAATTTTATTAAAAAGTGGCGCGAGGGCTACGATGTAGTATTTGCTGTCCGAACAAAAAGAAAGGAAAACGTATTTAAACGATTTGCTTATTATGTGTTCTATCGCTTACTACGAAAACTTTCCTATTTGGATATACCACTTGATGCGGGTGATTTTTGTTTGATGGATCAAAATATTGTCAATGCATTAAAAAGTTTACCTGAACGCCATCGCTTTGTTCGTGGGCTTCGAACATGGGTAGGCTTCAAGCAAGTGGGTTTATCGTACGAGCGAGACCAAAGATTTGCAGGTAAACCAAAATATACATTAGCAAAATTATTTGGCCTCGCGTACGATGGATTATTTGCATTTTCAACCACCCCGTTAAAACTTGCCGTAACAATTGGTTTTATCTTTACAATTATTTCTTTACTCGGTGGAATAACTATTATTTACAGAAAACTTGTTCATGACTTTGATTTAATCGGCTGGGCGTCGCTTATTGTTACTATAACGTTTCTTGGAGGTTTGATATTATTGATTCTTGGGATCATCGGCGAATACATCGGAAGAATTTATGATGAAGTCAAACATAGACCTTTGTATATTATTAAAAATAGAATAGGTTTTAATAATCTCGAGATAGAAAATAATAAATAGTATAAACTTATATGAATCACCAAGAAAAAAAATGGCAGCGAATTCAAGATAAATTTTATTCAGATGTTAATAAACACACTCACCTTATTTATAATCCTGAAAGTATTTACGCAATAGATATTGCCGATCACATGGTTAAATCTATTGGCATATCAGCCGGCGACACTGTTTTAGACGTAGGTGCAGGAGCAGGAAGATTTACGTTACATCTTTCACAACACTGTAAAAAAATATATGCTTTGGATACATCAGCCGATTTACTAAAAAATTTACAATCTAATTTACCGGAAAATTCTAACATCGAGCCAGTAAATTTAGATATATTTGAGCTTTCAAATGTGTTTAGATCATATTCTTTAGATATAATCTGTGGTGTCTTTATTTTACACCATTTACTTAATCATTCATTATTATTTGAGAGGATATACCAAACAATAAAATCTGGCGGTAAAATAGGTTTTTTAGAACCTAACAGAATCAATCCCTCATTTTTAATTCAAGTTTTAATTAGTTCTGAAATGAAATGGGAAGCTGAAAAAGGAATGTTCACTTTTAGTATCAGCAAGACTAAAAATCTTTTAGAGCAAGTCGGATTCGTTAATATCAAATTAGAATATTTTGGACTTTTTCCTCCAGTGATATTAGATAAATTCAAATTTCTGTATAAATGTCAAACTGTTATCGAAAAAATCAATTTTATAAATAGATTTCTTCCGTTTGTTATTATTTCAGCACAAAAAAAATGATTTTATTATTTATCGTGTTGTGAAAATTATCATTATAGGCACCGCTTATCCTTTGCGTGGAGGTATTGCTCATTTCAATGCACTTCTTGCAAACCACTTACTTAAACATCATGATGTTGAAACAATCACTTTCAAACGGCAATATCCGAAGTTATTGTTTCCAGGAAAAACACAGGATGAAGGAGCTGAAATAGTTGGTGTTCAACCTGCACCTGAATTAGTGGATTCAATTAATCCTTTCAATTGGTTTGCCGTAAGCAGAGAGATTAGCACGCGAAAACCAGATTTGTTAATCTTTAAGTATTGGATCCCTTTTTTTGGTCCTTGTTTTGGAACGATAGCCAAACGAGTCAAGAAACAAACAGGTGCAAAGATATTGTATATCTGTGATAATATCATACCCCATGAAAGACGTTTGGGAGATATTGCTTTTACAAAATATGCCTTCCATCAAGCTGATTTTTATATTGTGCAGTCTGATGCAGTAGAGATAGATTTATTGCGATATTTCCCGGATTCAATTTACCGAAAGGTTCCGCATCCGGTCTATGAAAATTTTGGGTCTTCAATTCCTAAAAATCAAGCTCGAGAAGCTTTAGGCATTTTAAAAAAGAAAGTAATATTATTTTTTGGATATGTCCGTAAATACAAAGGACTCATGGTCTTAATTGAAGCGATGAAAGAAATAAAAGATCGAGGGATAATGGCTGAGGAGGTTTTATTACTTATTGTAGGAGAGTTCTATGACGATGAGGAAAAATACCATCAGCGAGTTAAAGATTTGAATCTTGAATCTTTTATCCACTTTGTAACTAATTATGTTCCCAATGAACAGGTTGCCATCTATTTCAGTGCGGCGGATGTAGTTGTCTTGCCATATCTTTCAGCGACCCAAAGTGGGATTGTTCAAATCGCCTATAATTTTCAGAAACCTGTAATTGCGACAAACGTAGGGGGTTTTCCGGAAGTTGTTCTCGATGGGCGGACTGGTTTTATCGTTCCGCCAGATGATCCGTTCGCGATAGCAAATGCCATCCAACGATTTTATAGTGAGAAACGAGAAGATGAGTTTTCAAAAAATATAGAGACTGAAAAGAAAAAGTATTCTTGGGATAGACTCGTCGAAGCGATAGAAGAATTGGTAAAACAATCAAGAGAGTGAAAATATGAAAATTGCAATTGTATTCGGTACACGTCCCGAGGCCATAAAAATGGTCTCCATCATCAAAGAGCTAGATCGTAGAAAAATCCAAAATACAATAATTGTTACGGCTCAACACCGTGAGATGCTCGATCAAAAACTTGAAGTGTTCAATATTAAACCGCACTATGATCTTGATATCATGCAGCACGATCAGGATTTGTTTTATGTAACAACTGCAGTGCTCAATGAAATCAAACCTATATTACTGAAGGAAAAACCGAATGCACTTCTTGTTCAGGGCGATACGACCACAACATTTGCTGCAAGTTTAGCTGCTTTTTATTTCAGAATTCCGGTTGGTCATGTTGAAGGCGGACTTAGAACTTGGAATAAATTCAATCCGTATCCCGAGGAAATCAACAGACAAATTACGACGCGTCTCACTGATTATCATTTTGCTCCTACGCTATGGGCTAAGCAAAATTTATTGAAGGAGGGAGTACTTGGTGAAAATATTTTTGTTACAGGCAACACGGTAATTGATGCACTGTTAATGATTGTCGACCCGAATTACAAATTCCAGGGGTCTCCATTGAACCAGATAGATTATACTGGCAAGAAAGTAATTCTACTGACATCGCACCGCCGAGAGAATTTCGGAGAGCCAATGGAGCATGTGTTTTCCGCCTGCAAGTACATAGTCGATAGTAATCCAAATGTTGAGTTGATTTATCCGGTTCATCCAAATCCGAATGTTCAAAAAAAAGCCAACGAAATCCTTGCAAATGTTCCGCGGGTGCACTTAATTGAGCCATTAGAATACCGTCCATTCGTACAACTCATGAGCAAGTCATACCTTATTCTCACAGATTCTGGTGGGGTTCAAGAAGAAGCGCCATCGCTCGGTAAACCGGTTCTCGTCCTACGTAAAACTACTGAACGTCCTGAAGCGATCGATGCTGGAACGGCAAGATTAGTCGGGACAGATAAAGATATTATTATCAAAGAAGCTCAGCGGTTGCTGTCAGATGATCAAGCATACCTCGAAATGTCAACGAAGACCAATCCGTACGGTGATGGGAAAGCTGCAGAGCGAATTGTTAACATCTTAGTCGACAAGGTAAACTAAGACGGCCAAATGTATCCTCGAGTTTTTATCGTTGTATTGACCTGGAACGGTAAAGAAGACACAGTCGCTTGTCTTGATTCTCTCGAGCGTCTAACCTATCCCAATTTTAAAATAATTGTAGTTGATAATGCATCGAATGATGGAACATCGAATGAAATTCAGCGGAAATTTCCGAACACTGAATTAATTGTCAACAATTCCAATCTTCGTTTTGCGGGTGGAAATAATGTCGGTATAAAACGGGCGATGGAGTTGGGTGCAGAATATATTCTCCTTCTGAATAACGATACCGTCGTTGAAAAAGATTTTCTTTTAAAGCTTGTGGCTGTTGCAGACGCTGAACAAACGATTGGAATGGTAGGGCCAAAAATTTATTACTATGATAATCCAAAAACAATTTGGTACGCGGGCGGAAAAATCGAATGGTGGAAAGGATGGATATCACATATCGGTGTTCGTGAGATGGATACGGGGCAATATGATAACGTACGAGAAACTGATTACATCACAGGATGCTGTTTATTTGTCAAGCGACAGGTTATTCAACAGATAGGGTTACTGGATGAAAAATACTATATCTATGGTGAAGATACAGATTGGTGTATCAAGGCATCACGTGCTGGATTTAAATTACTGTACGTTCCAGAGGCAATTATCTGGCATAAACTATCTGTAAGCTCAGGTGGACATTTATCTTGGTTCAAGAATTGGAATAAGTTAAAAAGTCAGATTCGATTATTAACAAGATATGCTCGATTTTATCATTTACCATCGATACTGTTATTTATGCTGATAAAAATCATTCAAGGTTTTTGGAAATCGAAACGGTCAATCAAAATCTTGCTTTTTCCCTAAAAATCACCGAAATTTACGTTTATTAATTAATAATCTTTTATTTAACATGATCCCTAAAGAATTAATAATTTCTATAAAAGAACAAGCGAAGAAAATAAAAAAAACTGTAGTCTTCCCTGATGCAATAGATGAGCGGGTAATGAAGGCAGCCCGCATTTTAATGGATGAAGGAATTGCTATACCCATCCTCATCGGAAATGAAGAGCAGATTCGCTCCAAATCATCGTCCCAGGGAATCTCAATCAACGGGATTCGCATCATCGATCCGCTTAAGTCAGAGAAGCTTAGTGACTTCTCACACATCTTCTTTAACCTCCGCAAGCATAAAGGAATTACAATTACCGAAGCGCAAGAGACTATGAAGAATCCGCTATTCTTTGGTGCGATGATGGTTCGTGAGGGAATGGCAAATGGAAGCGTCGCTGGCTCGCTTTCAACAACTGGTGATGTCATTCGGGCGGGAATACAAGTTATTGGACTCAAAGATGGGATCAGCATTGTTTCGAGTTTTTTTGTGATGATTTTTCCACATCAAATTTTTTCTTTTGCTGATTGCGCAGTTGTCCCAGATCCGACATTTGAACAGCTTGCTGATATTGCAATTGCGACAGCAGAAAATCATAAGAAATTGACGGGTGAAGAACCGCGTGTTGCGATACTTTCCTTTTCAACCAAGGGCAGTGCGGCTCATCCTTTTGTTGAGAAAATTCAACAGGCAACAGAATTAGTGAAACGTAGGATGCCGAGTCTTATTATAGATGGCGAGATGCAGCTCGATGCTGCTATCGTACCAAAAGTGGCAAAATCGAAAGCTCCAAATAGTCCAATTGAAGGTAATGCAAATGTGTTGATTTTTCCTGATCTGAATGCTGGAAACATTGGTTACAAGTTGGCGCAGAGGCTTGGTGGTGCCGAGGCTATTGGTCCAATAGTTCAGGGCTTGAATAAGCCCGCATTCGATTTATCTCGTGGTTGCAGCGTAGAAGATATCATAAACACAGCAGCAATCAACTGTGTGCTCGCAGTATAATTAATTTTTAGATGTGCGATGGCGAAACAGCGGCATGTTTTTATAGATTTATATCGGAGTGCTGTAATATTCTTGATGCTGGAAGGTCATGTATTCAGAGTGTTTCTTCCCTTAGATTTACAGAGAACACCATGGTTTCAATTACATGAATTTTTCCACGGCCTGAGTGCTCCTGCTTTTCTATTCGGCGCAGGATTGACATTCGTAATCTCAACGAAGCGAAGATGGGAAGATTATCACCATTGGGACCCACCGCTTGCTAAGCGCCTTCGGCGATTGCTCTTTGTTATCCTGCTCGGGTTGAGTTTGCATCTTCCATATTTTTCTTTTCGTAAAATTATCATCGAAGGTACATCGGCAGAGTATCTACAGCTATTTCAGTTTGATGTTCTTCATTGCATAGGCATTGGTTTGCTCTCCCTCCACGCGTTGATCTTCTTTTTTAAAAATGAATCTCGATTTTATCTTCTCGTATTCAGCACCATCGTTTTTGTTTGTTATAGCACGCCGATTATGTGGGACATTAATTTCTTAAAATTCTTCCCACCCGTACTTGCACAAATGTTTAATGGGAATCATGGCTCACCATTTCCACTTTATCCTTATGTCGGATTTCTGTATGCGGGAGTGATAGTTTCGTGGGAGTTTCTGGTTGCCGTGGAGTGCAAACGTGAAAAGAAATTTATGTTCTGGCTTACAATATCCGGGATAATATTGATAATTTTCGGCTATATTTTTGATGTGATCCCGATCCAGATTTACCCTACATACAACTATTGGTTCACAAGTCCAAACTATTTTCTTGTTCGCGTGGGATCGCTAATGGTGATTGTGGCAGGTTTTTGGTATCTTGCTAAATATCTTAAACATCCAAAGAAAATTTGGACTGTCCTTGGTATTGAATCGTTATTCGTTTATGTTTTGCATCTATTAGTTCTATACGGCTCAGCAATGAACTCCACTGAAAATCTTCAAACATATTTAGGTACGAATCTTTCACTTCTTCAAACTTCAGGTCTGTTTTTAGGTTTGTTGATAATGATGCTACTTGCGGCACTTATGTGGAATTATTTGAAAGAAAATCATTTTAACTTTTACCGGATCGTTCAACTCGCGATCGGTTCTGTTTTCCTTTTTTTCTTCTTCACAAGAGATTTTTAAGATTGGCAGATCATTGTTTCACGGTAAACAAATTGATCCGAGTACCGTTTGTCTTTTAGCTCCTGTTACTTGTGGAATATTCCCGCATTTTCCTGAAATTGTTTCGTTTGCCAGAATCGCAAAACATATTGCCTCCTTTGCATCTGAAGAGATATTAATCTCATCAATAGAGAATACTTTAATATCTGAAAAGTAATATCCCAGAGCTTTCAGTATATAGCAGTTATGAACACCTCCGCCGCTCACGATCAATTCGGATATTTTAGTTTTACTTTGAACAAACTTTAAATAACTTAAATAGATGCTCAATGCAGTGAATTCTGAAACGGTGGCTATTAGGTCTTGATTTTTTATTCCTTTTGTTTTCATCAGAATTGATCGAATAAAATCTTCACCAAACATTTCTCTGCCAGTTGACTTAGGTGGTTTTATTTTAAGAAAGGGATGCATTAAGAACCATTTCAATAGTGAAGATTTAATTTTTCCGCTCGATGCAATCTTTCCATCTCGATCAAAAGGGCGGTTATAATATCGCTGCATTAGATTATCGATGATCATATTTCCTGGTCCGGTATCGAAAGCAATAACCTGATTAAGAGAACAATTCCGTGGCAATACTGTGATGTTTGCTATACCACCGATGTTCAAAGCAGCACGGTTTACTGCTGTTGTTCGAAGAACAAGGTAATCGAAGAGAGGAACGAGTGGAGCACCTGAACCGCCGAGCGCAACATCACCAGTTCGAAAGTCACCGACTGTTACGATACCCGTTAGTTTGGCAATAGCAGATGGATTGCCGATCTGAAAAGTTGCGCCAACTATTTTTCCGAATATTGATTTGGGTGTCGGCAGATGGTGGATAGTTTGACCATGTGAACCGATTAGATCGACATCCGAAATATTCATTCGGGCTTTTCGAACAATTTTTTTTGCTGCTTCTGAAAAGAACACAGCTAGCAACATGTCCAGTCGAGTAATATCATCAACTCTAGCAGTTTTCGCATCAGAATTTTTCAAGAGAAATTCTCTAAAATCCTTTGGATAAGGATATGTCTCGAATGCAAGTTGGCGGATAATAGATGTGTCACCATCTCCACGGATTTCAATAAGCACCGCATCGATTCCATCAGCAGATGTTCCTGACATCAAACCAATAACGAGCTTCTTTTTTTTCTTAAATAATTTTTCTAATGTTTCCATTTTTGCACTTCTCTATAAAGTTTGTAATATTACCATTGACCAATGACGATTGACAAATGACGGATAAACAAACCACAAATCGCACATCCCACATCTCATATCAGGACATAATAATCGGCGCTCACGAATCCATAGCTGGTGGCATCCATACTGCATTTGAACGTGCTGAAAGTATAGGTTGCAAGGCACTTCAAGTCTTTACAAAAAGCAGCAACCGATGGTACGCACGACCAATAACCGATGAAGACATCACAAACTACAAAACAGCCGCATCGAAATCAAGTATTAAACATGTTATTGCTCACGATTCATACCTGATCAACCTCTGTGCAAAAGACAAAGTTATACTAAAAAAATCCCGTGAAGCATTTCTTGATGAGCTTAACAGATGTGAATTACTTGGCATTCATTATTTGAATTTTCATCCCGGTTCGCACATGGATGTTGGCGAGAAGGATGGAATTAAGAAAATCATCGAATCCCTCAATTTGATTCATCAACAAACGAAAGATTTTAATGTTTATAATGTTTTAGAGACGACAGCAGGACAGGGAACTTCAATCGGTTGGAGATTTGAGCAGCTTAGGGAAATTATCAACGGAGTTGAAGAATCAGAAAGGATGGCTGTCTGTATCGATACTTGCCATATATTTGCAGCAGGTTACGATATAAGTACGAAGGACGGATACGAACAAACAATAAAAGAATTTGATGAAATAATTGGTCTAAAAAGATTAGTGGCAATTCATGTAAACGACTCGAAAAAAGGATTAGGTTCGAGGGTTGACCGACATGAGCATATTGGGAAAGGGATGATTGGTAAAAACGGTTTCCGACTCTTAATGCAAGATACCCGGCTCATCCATATTCCCAAGATTCTTGAAACACCAAAAGGTAAGGATTTGAAGAAAGATAAAATGAATTTGATGATACTTCGAACGTTGGCAAGGATATAATAGAATTTATTAATTTGCTTATTTTAAAAAAATTTCTTTTAATAATAAAAATCTTAATAGTAAGTTAGCGTTAAGGGGTAATAGTGGAAGTTTCGGGCAGTATTTACTAAAATGTTGGTTCTAGCTTTTCCTGAGGTAATATAACAAAAAGAAGAAGTATATAGGTGTATTGATGTAAAAACACTTTGGGTCATTGCAATATGATTAAAAAGAAAATTCCCATAACAACAATAATACTATATTTAATCTTTACAATTTCTTTATCATTAAGATTAGTTCTTGCTATTGTGAATGATGGTTCTGCTAACGATGATCATTTGGAGGTATCAAGATTAATTTTTGATAACAATAAAATTCCGAAACCTCAAGATTGTCGGCAATGCTATCATCCAAAACTTTACCATTTCGCTGTTGCAAAACTTTGGGATGATTTTAAAATCAATAAAGTCAAAGAGAAAATTATATTGGCTCAGTTAATTAATGCAATTGCTGGTATATTGACAATTTTTATTTGCTGGTTATTTATAAAAGAGCAAACTTATAGCGAACATGCTAAGCTTTTATGTTTTTCTATGGTTGCATTCAATCCAAGATTTATTGCAATTAATGCCCAAGCTACAAACGACTCTTTATTAATTTTTTTCGGGACGATTATTCTTTATTCACTTTATCAATTAATGAGTAAACCTACAATAAAATATTTTATATTATTACTTGTTTCCATTAATTTAGCGGGAATAACTAAAGGAAACTCATTAATTTTAATCATTGGTGTTATTATTGTGTTTATAATAAAAATAATAACCAATAAAAATTATAATTTTTCTATAAATAAGGGTTATCTCGGAAGTTTATCAATCATTTTAATAATAACAATACTTTTTGTCGGGTATTTCGGGGAATATTACGGTAATTATAAAACATACGGTAAACCATTTGTTTTTAACACACAACTTGGTGAAATACCTCATTTATTTAAAGAAACAAGTTTTCGTCGTCCCGGGGTTAAGTCGATTATAGGAGGGTATCTTAGTTTTAGAATTATTGACATTATAAAAAATCCAGTAATTACAAATGATAAATATAAATATCCTTTACATAGAACTTCTGTTTGGTCACAATTATATGGTAGAACTCATTTTATTTATTTCGACTACTGGCCTCCGGGTTTGTGGCAATGCAATGATCCAAAAATGATGGCTGTGGGAAGAATTGCCTTAGCTTTAGCGTTGTTTCCTTCAATATTATTTCTCCTTTGCCTTTTGAAAGATATCAGGATGTGGTCAGCATTATTTTTTAGAAAAACAATTGATTGTTTTAAAAACAGTAATGAATGGATATTTCATATTTTTATTTTCGGATTTGTAGTTTTTATAATACTTTTTACAGCATTTGGAAGAGATTTTAGCTTTATGAAAATGATTTATCTGTTTCCCTGTGTACTTGCAGTATTGATCCCTCTTTTAAAAGGATTTGAAAATGTGTATAAATTTGTTTTAAAAAATAGGGTGTTATTTATAATATTTTATGCCAGTATATTTACCTTATTAGTTTGTTATTTGATCCCGGTACTAAATTTAATTACAAAATTAGTTTCATAATTCATTAAGCGGTATATCGAGTATTTTAGTAACTGGAAAACTAAACATATCGCTAACATCCGGTTACGTGACCATCTAATAGCAGTAGTGCGAAGTTTAACTATTGCGAAATGTTGGAAATAAAATGCCATAAGTTTCATCCCGGTTCGCACATGGATGTTGGCGAGAAGGATGGAATTAAGAAAATCATCGAATCCCTCAAATTGATTCA
>CAYYIJ010000032.1:7891-22779 GCA_964471945.1 uncultured Chlorobiaceae bacterium | reverse complement strand
CATTTCTGATAGTGTTTTCTTATCCTTGTTGTACTCTATATCGGATTTGAGGATGCTCGACCCGACAGGCTGGTCTTGTGAATGTATATGTTCCGGACGGATACCGAGTATAATTTCAGTATTTGCATACGGGGTGAATTTGTTCCGATGATTGTCCGGAATTAATAAGTTTAATGTTTTATCAACTGATTGATACATCAACTCCCCGTCTGCAGCAACAACACCGTTAATAAAATTCATAGTCGGACTCCCGATGAAAGAAGCTACAAACTTATCGGCGGGATTATTGTAAATATTCATAGTAGTTTCGAGCCGGTGATGAAGCATTGAATCTGCGAATAAAACAGTTTTGGGAAAAATAAAAAAAGCCGACCCTGTATAAACGGGGTCGGCTTCGAGTTTAGTATGCAAACATACTTTGTACTTACAGACTTAACTACTTCATCAGCAGCATCCGTTTGACAGAGGTGAACGCCTTGCCATCAATTCCGTTTGCTGTTAATCGGTAGAAGTAAATACCTGATGGTAGATTCGACGCATCGAGATTAAAGAATTTTACACCAGCTTCCATTAATCGATAATCAACTATGGTTGCTACTTCAGTTCCAAGCAAGTTATAAACTTTCAAAGTAACAACTGCCTGAGATGGGATATCAACCTGAATCTTAGTCGATGGATTGAAGGGGTTTGGATAGTTTTGGTGTAAAGCATATTCAGTCGGGATTTGCGATAATAAATCATCTGCCTTTACAGCAAGTTCAATGTGGAACGTGAATGTATCGGGTGAGATCGTTGTCGCGAATCCATCAGTCGCGATTACAGTCCAATTGTACCATTGTGCAAGTTCTAATTGCATAATAATATCCATACTTATGCTCGAATCTTTTAATCCGGCTCGGGTTGTATCAAATCCACTTCCCCAAATGCGAATTGAATATTTCACGGTATCCACGATATCTCCGTCAGTAGATTTTGTCCAATTAAACTCAATTGGATCCTCTGGTGGAATAATAATCGTTGCATGATTCGCCGGAGCAGATAAGCGAGGAGCTGTTGGCACACTGTTCAGAATTGTGAACGTTTTGCTCGTTGAACTTCCGCCACCCGGAGAAGCATTTACCACAGCGAAATTCCTCGTTCCCGGTACCGCACTCTTTTGGATCGTGATATTGGCTGAGAGACTCTCACTACTCGAGGGGAAGAACACGATGTAATTAACAGTAATTCCTTCACCTACGTACACTGATGTAATTCCCGGTGCAAAGTTAGTCCCTACAAATAACACATTATACGTTTCTCCACGATTGCCGTTATTAGGTGCAATACTTGATAAAGTCGGCAACGGATTGATAACCTGACCAAAAATTGCATGAATCGTGTGGTTACTTGTTACATTATAAAATGTATAGCTTCGATTTGAATCTACGAGATTACCATCTACATACAAAGCAACAACGTCGAAACCCACTGCAGGGGTCATGCTAAATTTTTGGTTCTGTCCATGAATCACCGACACATCGCCTGCTGGGTTGATTGAACCCAACCCAAATGTAGTCGCAGTAATTGTATAAACGAACGGTTTGAAAACGGCGTGTATTGTGTGATTTGCTGTAATATTATAAAACGTGTAGCTCGTTGTTGAATCAACTTTCAGACCGTCTACCAGTAAGCTATCAATGTATTGACCTGCATTGGGTGTAATTGTAAATTTCTTTGTTTCACCATAATTTACACCGACAATACCTGACGGATTAATAGTTCCACTACCTGATACTGTGGCGTTGATTGTATAAGTATAAATCGCAAAGGTAACACGGATAGTCTGATCAGCTGTAACATTGTAAAACGTGTATCCTTGTGTCGAATCTTGTTTTACGCCATTAACAATTACGCTATCCACATAGTATCCTGTAGCAGGTACGAAAACGAATCGCTTATCTGTTCCATAATCAACTACAACGCTGCCGGCAGGATTGATTGATCCATTAGGGCCAGCAGATGCTGTAATCGTGTATTTGTTGATCGAAAACTTTGCAAGGATCGAATGATTGGTTGTCACGTTAAAGAATGTATAGCTTGTTGTTGCAGTATCGCTATGGATTCCATCGACAAACAAGCTATCAAAATGATAACCAACTTCAGGCTCAAGAGTAAATTTTTGATCTGAGCCGTGATTTACTATAATAACACCTGCAGGATCTATCGAACCACCTAAAGTCGCTGATGATGCTATTTCATAGCTATTTATCTTGAAAACTGCCCGAATCGTATGATTGTTATCAATCGCATAGAACGTATATGGAGACGTTGGAGCAACCGGTGTATCATCAACTATCAAGCTGTCGATATGATAACCTTCATCGGGTGATATCGTGAACATTTGATCCGTCCCATAGGGCAGAGTAAATATGCCTGCTGGGTCAATTGAACCATTTGGTCCAACTGATGCAGTTATCGTATACATATTTATTGCAAATGTCGCGTATATTGCATGATCTTCTGTTACATTATAAAAAGTGTAACTAGTGGTGGAATCGACGTCTGTATCATCAACAAACAAGCTATCAATATGATACCCTATGTCTGGTGTGATAGAGAATTGTTGATCTGAACCATGGTCAACAACCACCGGACCTGAGGGAGATATTGTCCCATAATCTCCTGCGGTTGCATTAATGACATATTTATTTAACGCAAACGCAGCATAAATCGAATGTTCTGATGTAACATTATCGAAAGTGTAACTCGATGTGGAATCTACCGGCAAACCATCTACAAAAAGCGATTCGAGGTGGTAGCCATAATCGTTCGTGATAGTAAATTGTTGACTTCCTCCATGCATGACATATATAGTTCCTTCGGGATCAATTTCTCCGCCGTCACTGGCTCCCGCTGTGATAGCATAATAGTTGATTGCAAAAGTTACGTATATGAAATGATCACTCTCGATATTATCAAAGGAATAACTTTCACTTGGAGCTTGAAGCACACCATCAACCATCAACGTATCAACATGATAACCGTAATCTGGTGTGATAGTAAATGTTTTGGATGAACCATGCTCTACATCGACCAAACCTACAGGGTCAATCGCCCCATTAGGTCCTGCGATAGAAGTAATTGTATAATGATTAATTGCAAAGGTTGCATGGATCGTGTGATTTTCAATTACATTTTTAAAAGTATAACTTGTCGTAGAATCAACTGGTATCCCATCAACAAATAGTTTATCAATATGATAACCATAATCAGGTATGATTGAATATGAAATATCAGATCCATGGCTAACTTGGGTTGTTCCAAGAGGAATTATCGTTCCGTTTGGTCCTGCTGTGGAAGTAACATTATAAGTATTTATTGCAAAGATAGCATATATCGTATGATCAACGATGACATTTGTAAAATCATAATTTGTTACCGCACCAACCGATGAGCCATCCACAAGAACATCCAATACATGGTAACCTGTGCTTGGTGTTATTGAAAATGATTTGCTACCCATCGATGGTACTCGAACAGCACCAACAGGACTGATTATGCCATTTGGACCTGCAGTTGCCATAATTGTTACAGTGTCAGCGAGGAAATTAACAGAAATTGTATGCGGCTCTTTGACATTAGTAAAGGTATAATTTGGAACAACTCCGACTGATCCTCCATCAACAACCACATCGGCAATGTGAAAACCTGCATTTGGTGTAAATGTAAATAATTGATTGCTGCCCCAATTAACGCTAACATTTCCCGATGGAAAAATAGACCCATTTGCCCCAGCGGATGCAGTTATTGGAAATGTTTTTATTTCACCAACGACAAAATCACTCATCGTTGTCATACCTGTTGCTTGAATACTTGTAGCCGTTCTTGTGCCAACCGTAGGCATTATCCAATTCGCAGCATCTGATTTTCCTACAATAAACCTAGTTTCATCGGCACCCGGGTCCTTATCGTTTGCAACAAAATTTAATGTTGCATTATAATTATTAAATACTATTCCGCTATTCGATAAAATCCAAAATCGGTTGATGTTTTTTAATTCGTTTACGGGAGAACTAGATATATTGTTGTGTTCTTCATTATAAACCTCAATAGTTAATCTACCGGCAACAGTTACGTTATTAAATGATACAGCTACGGGTGAATAAAATGTTGCATCGCCAATTTCAAATGTGCGAGTAGTTGCACCGGTTGCAACATATTTTTGCATATTACCATCCACATGTCCGGTAACACGTGTAACCGATCCAGTTTGATTTATAATCAGAGAATATTGTCCCGTGCTAAGCACGCCTGAAGTTAGTGATAAAACTCCATTCACACTTAAATCAGAATTTAACAATACACTATTTGGATTATCGATGGTAACATTGTAGAAAGGTACTAAGGTTTGAAGAGTCTGTAAATTTGGTCCGTTAAAGATAATGGTACCAGCATCAGGATCGAATAAACCACCTGTCTGGATCCAATCACCATGAACGATGATACTATTGCTCGATGCACCCATAGCTAAACTTCCACCACTGATGAAGACGCCACCAACTCCAACTGTTAAAGTTGCATTGTTTGCAAAATCACGTGTGCCAGGGCTGGTGCTTTGGTTAAATGATCGACAAACAGCAGCTCCATCGATTTGACAATTTCCAGAAGTTGGGGAATTAAAATAGACATCATCTGAAGAAGTTGGAACACCGGCAGGAGACCAGTTTGCAGCACGGCTCCAAAAACGCCCATTTCCAGTTCCAGTACCAATCCACTGTTTATCTACTGCGTATGTATCACCGATCGCGATGAGTATAAACAGTATTGAGAATAAGAAAATTGTTGCATTTTTTGTCATATTACCTCTATGATTTGTGATTGATTTTTTTGTTTATGTACACTTCTATATATGATTTATATAAAATAAGAACTTAATCTAATTATTTAGTGTATAATATTAACTAATTCTTATAACATTGTCAAGTATTTGGACAATGATTTAATAAAAATTTTGTAAATACCGTATTTTCGGAAGGAAATATTACATAATAAATTTGCGAAAATGTGCATATTTAAGCACTTTTTCCCATAATTCATTAATAAAATGAAGAAAAGAACTTTTTATTTATTTTTGTTAAGGTTACGAATTTTTGGAAGGAAATCTATTTTAACAGCGTCATAACCTTTGTTGACTGGTATCTTTCATTCGGGTTATCAAAATTTGCTATATCAATCCGATAGTAATATGTCCCACTTGCACACGTTGGCTGCCAAGGAATATGATATTGCCCACCCTCTTTGACTTCATCAATGAGAGTTGATACCACTACACCTAAAACATTATAAATAACTAATCGCACAAATGATTTCTTTGGTAGATCAAAGCTAATGGTTGTAGAAGGATTAAATGGATTTGGATAATTTTGATATAATGTGAATATATTTGGTGTTTCCGAAATTTTCTTATTTCTGACCACAATCGAAAATTCATTTTGGGGAGCATTAATATAAATCTCACCTTGTGAATCGAGTGTTTTCACCTCTTGACCTTCTACAAATTTATACTCGACATCATTGTGTTTTCTTACCCAACGCATTTTTATCGGGAAATTAACAGATTGAATCTTTAATGCAAATTTTTGTTCCGTCTCTTTTATGTCGACAAATTCAACATCAGACTGAGAGGCAAAGCGGACATCAAAACCACCAAATGGTGGGGCTGGGGGAAGTTCAAATGATGTGGTTACATTATTACCGCTATTTGAACGAACAAATAGGAGTGTTTGTTTATTTCCGATTAGGTTTTCAAATGTAAATGAGTCAACCATATCTGGGTCAAATCGAGCTTTCTCTTTTGTTTGTGACTGCATCTTCTGAGTTACAGAAGGTAGAATAAGTCTTCCCGCTGAAATTGTCTTAACCCAATATCCCTGCATCGGAAGTATTGAATAACTTTTTGAATATGTTCCTGAATAATAAAAATAATCCGACACAACTATGTCTGGGGGTTCTGAAATTATATTAGCAACACTTAGGGTTTCAACAACTGAGCCGATTAGATTCCAACCGGTTGCCACGTCAATAGTATCAGCCCATGAGAAATCACCGATTGTGTATACATTTTCACTATTCTGAAATTTTAACCAATATCCTATACCGTGTTTTAACGATTCTGTTGGAGTATAACTTCCTTTATAACTAAATGCCTCCGAGATACTTGTTGGAAATAGATAACTTTTTCTTGAATCTGGAATTCTCATTGGTAAAGATATTAGGTTCCAACCTTCTTCTACACTTCTGGAAACTATGTCGCAGGGAAGTTGTTGACTTACAATATTGCTGTAAGACGTTTCAATTTCCTCGCTATTTCTTGCTTTAACAAGGAAAGAATATTCCATGCAAGGTTGTAAACCACTCACACGAATTCCATTTGCACCTCCCCAAGCTTGATAAGTCTGCCACTTTGCAATCGCTCCCAATGAACTATCTTGTTGTATAAAATACTCAGTTGTATTTAAAATCACCTTAATTGCATATTGGACAGTCGAGCCATTTTCATCAGGGTTAATATAAAGCCGAACAGAGTAATGTTCAACATTTGTAATTGTTGAAGATCCCGGGATTGCAGCCAAACTAACAAAAGTACTCTTTTCAAATGTACCTTCGCCCAAATCATTAAATGGAAAAACGCGATAAAAATATTGTTGCCCGGGCTGTAATCCTGTATCGGAATATGTTGTACTGTTCGGAGGAAGGTTGCTTCCTACCTGATTATATGATCCATCAAACGATGATGCTCTGTAAATTCTATAACCAGTTTCATTTACTGCGTTATCGATCCAAAAAAACTGAATTGATTTTATACCGATACTACCAGAAGCAATATTTGACGGTGCAATTGGGACATCGATCGTTGTAAAAGATCGTGGAGCGTTCGATGCAACAACACTGCCTACCGTATTTTTTGCAACCACACTCCAATAATATTCAGAACCGCCTGAGATATTATGATATGAATAAGATGTATCTACCAAATTCGAATCAATCCGTATTAACGGAGGGTTATTTTTATCTAAGTAAATATCATATAAAAGTGTTCTTGCTGATCGGCTCCAGGTTAGTGTGCCATTAATCGGTTGGCTGGTTACAGCATTTGCTGGAGAAATTAACAAAAAATTACCAGGTTGATTGGCTGTTGTTGTAAAACTCCAGGGTGATCCACTCGCTACCGTAGAATTACTCCCATTCTTAGCAACTACTTTCCAATAAAATGAAACTCCCTCTGGAAGATTTGAATAATTGTAGAATGTGTCTGTTTGGTTTGTGCTGACTATGGTTGTTGGTGGATTATTTTGAGTAAGATAAACATCGTATCCGCTTGCATTTAATGAGGACTGCCACCGTAAGGTGCCAGACGTTGTCTGCCCACCCGCTCCATTTGTGGGAGATGACATCGAAAATGTTCCAACAGTTTTTTCAAATTTAAAATCGCAAAATACAGGAATATGATCAGAAGCATAATGCAGTCCATGCGCGACACTATCAGGAACTGCTGCGTTGGGCAACCTATTTATACTATCGTTGAAGTGATTCCCGTCGTTGCCATACGCAGTGTATCGTAAAACGATTGTGTTATTATCGAGTGATGAATAGGATGTTAGTATCATATCGAAACGGTCGTCCATTCCACCAGTTGCACCGCCGTCGAACGCACGAACTCGTGGAGATTGAGTGTGGATAAATCTGAATGTAGAATTATTATTCCAATTCCCAACCTGATTTATTGGGTCTTTTGACCGTCCATCATTATCAGCTTCGCTGCCGATGAGTTTTTGGAACGCAGGTTCACTACTGGTGTATATATTGAAATCACCCATAACCATGAATTTTGTTCCAGGTGTTAGGTTATTTAGATGATTTCTAAGTATTGTTGCCTCGGCAAGTCGCTCAGTTTCATAACCTTGACTTGCCTTGAGGTGGAGGGAATATAGCCGCAGTGTGTCGTTTGTGCCGAGAATCCGAACAGTATATTCTGCAATTTCACGAAGTGCTGTTGGAATGTATGACGCACTTATAAAAGCAACCTTACTCGATTTGAAGAATAGGTGATTATCTGTATCTGGTCCATCACGAAATGTTATAGTGGAATACAGACCCGATTGGTAAGTATTCATCACATTGCTTAAAAAATCATTGACGCCCGATTGGCTAAGCATTTCCTGGACAACTAGAATATCGGGTCGCATAGTATGAACAACACGCCGAAAATGCGGGTTTCTGATAGCAGCAGTTCCACCGGGGTAATTGAGAATATTGTATGTACTTATTCGAATGGTATCATAATTAACTGAGGTGACACCCGATGGGGTTGTTTGCGTATATGTCGAAAATGATAATGCCCACGCAAAAAAGAGCATCATCATCGCTGGGAGACGGTTCATTTATCAACTATTTTAATAATAAATAAGCTTTTTTCTAATTAATAATACCAATAAACTGAATAAAAAACAATGCTCGCTATCTCATTAATATAAACATTAACATCTTGCCGATAGTTCAATTTTTTAGTATACTTAATAAAATTTCAAATTCTTCCGTTATGAAAAAAGATAAACTACACGAATATTGGATGGAATATGCTTTCAGAGAAGCTGAGCTCGCAAGCAAGAGTAAAGAAATCCCTGTCGGTTCGATTATTGTTCACAATGGTTTGATTATAGGAAAAGGTTCCAATCAAATTGAACTGCTTCAAGATCCGACTGCTCACGCAGAAATGATAGCCATTACAGCTGCTGCGTCTTATTTGGGTAACCGACGATTAGAAAAATGTACAATGTATGTTACACTTGAACCATGCCCGATGTGTGCAGGTGCCATCGTTCTTTCAAGAATTCCGCTCCTAATTTTTGGTGCCTATGATCCAAAAGCGGGTGCGTGTTCATCGCTATACACGATAACAAATGACTCACGATTAAATCATCGTGTTCACACTATCGGTGGAATGTTGGAGGAAAAATGCAGCGCGGTCTTGAAATCTTTTTTTACAGCGAAAAGAAATAAATAGAAAAAGTATTAATTCTCCCAACCCCCCTACTCCTCTGCGTAATTACTCCCCACTCTCCTGCAGCTTTTCCGCTTTATCTGCAACTCTCAATTGTTCAATGATGTCATCCAACTTACCATCAATAATTTCGGAGAGATTGTACAAAGTTAATCCTATACGGTGATCTGTCAAACGGTTTTGTGGAAAGTTGTATGTGCGGATTTTATCGCTGCGGTCACCGCTCTTAACCATTGATCTTCGCTGTGCCGTGATATCTGCATTTTGTTCTTGAATTTTTGCTTCATATAATTTTGCACGAAGCATTTTCATTGCACGTTCACGGTTCTGAAACTGCGAGCGTTCCTGTTGGCAAGCTACAACGATACCGCTCGGTTTATGGGTTATGCGAACTGCTGTTTCTACTTTGTTTACATTTTGTCCGCCTTTTCCTCCAGCACGATAAGTATCGAAGATTAAATCAGCAGGATTGATTTCAATCTCAATATCTTCTACTTCCGGCAACACCGCAACAGTAGCTGCCGATGTATGCACACGACCTTGTGCTTCAGTTTCAGGAACCCGTTGAACCCGATGTACACCGCTTTCGAATTTTAATGCACCGTAAGCACCAGTGCCTTTCAGTGAGAAGATGACTTCCTTAAATCCGCCGAGACCGGTATCATTACAATCCAGTAATTCTGTTTTCCATCCGGCACGCTCGGCGTATCTGGTGTACATCCTGTATAAATCTGCCGCGAACAGCGCTGCTTCTTCTCCACCAGTTCCACCCCGAATTTCAACTATGCAATCTTTATCGTCATTCGGATCTTTGGGAACAAGGAGAATTTTCAATTCCTCTTCTAAGTTTAGAAGCTTTACTTGGGCATCATTTATCTCAACAGCAGCAAGCTCACGCATCTCAGCATCTTCTTCTGTTTCAGTAAGATGTTTGAGATTATCAACATCCTTCCTCGATTTTTTATATTGTTTATATTTCTGTACGATTCCGGTTTTCTCGCTATATTCCTTGCTCAACTCGCGATATCTCTCCTGATTGGATATGATAGCAGGATCAGAAAGAAGTAGAGTGATTTCTTCGTAGCGTGCAATTAATTTTTCAAGTTTATCAAACATAATTTTTTTCTAATTCACTCACATGCTGAATATAAGAAACCGGCTGTGATACCTCAATACCAAGAGCGCACTTCAATGCCACGAGTGCAACTTCAACCTGAGATGAATCTGGCTCTCGCGTTGTAACGTTCTGCAGAAATAAGCCAGGCGCTATGAGTATTTTGCCGAGCGGTGTGTCGCTTTTTCGGCTCGACCATCGAATAAACTCGTACGAGATACCACCAACAAGCGGTATTAACGGCAGGTGTGTTGCAAAACGGACAAACAACGTAATTTTCCCAAGCCAGATAATGAGGAGTGAATCCAAAACTGCAAATAGAAGAATTGATACAAGCGCAACAATCAAAATAAAACTTGTTCCGCAACGCGGATGAAAACGTGTAGATTTCATTGCTAACTCGAACGATAATTCTCTATTCGATTCAAACGACATTACTGCTTTATGCTCACCGCCATGATAAGCAAACAAACGCTTAACATCCTTCATCATCGATATTGCAAGCAGATAAACGAGCAAGATACTCAAACGTATTCCACCTGCGATGATGTTGAACCAGAAGGCATTCTGTTCAACATTGAAAAGCTTTGTTGTTACAATAAGTGGTGTAATAAAGAAGATAGCAATACCCAGTGCCAGAGCAAAGATAACTGTAAGTGTCAGCCGTAGATTGGATGCAGTTTTCTTGTTCTTGATTTCTTTACCGTTACCTTTGGCTTGCTCTTCAAGCTCGAGGTCGTGCATCGCTACTTCGGCTGAGTAGTTCAGCGTTTCCACACCAACGAACATCATCTCTATCAAGCCGACAGCCCCGCGTAGAATCGGCAGTTTGAAGATTTTGTATTTCTCGCCTAACGATTTGAAATCGCGTTTTCGTACAACAATTTCACCATTAGTGCGGCGAACTGCCGTTGCTATTCTTCCAGGTGCACGCATCATCACGCCCTCGATGACTGCTTGACCGCCAACTTGCAGCGGTTTATTGGGGTCGAATTTTATTTCTTCTTTATTTTCCACCAAATAATTATCCTCTTATATCTACTTACCTTTCGCTTTCCTTCGCCTATTTTCTACAAATCTTTGCTCGCATAACGAAATCTTTCTTGCTCAAAATTTGAGATAATCTTATGAACCATTCTGATAAACACTGAAACTTCTTTTGCAAACATATCGTTTAGGTTTTTTTGTCATTCTCTTAAAAGTTTCTATTACACAACTAAAACCTTCGTTTTTCAGCATTTCTAAAGTAATGACACTGTTAATATAACTTTTTATTCCTGCGGTTGCAATTAAGAGGTTAGTATCGTATATTCTTCGTGATGTTGCAAAAGATATTTATCCAAAATGAATAAAAACACCATCCCGATTTGTATCGCAACAACTGTCGCTTTCTTAAAGCGTTATAAGCAAACGACATCATGCAATATTTCTTGAACAATAATTTTTAAGGGTTTTTATATGAAACTAAATTCGTTTGGTTTTTTAGGTCTATTGGGTTTACTTGGTTCTCTCGGTTCCGTTCTTAATGAACCATCACTTTACGGGCTTTATTGATTGTATGCTCTGTTTAGCTTATTTGGACCTCAATCCAAGAACGATAACAAGCAAAATAATGACGCACAGATTTTTTCAAGATTTAAAAAGCCAACGTTCGGCACATCAGCTCGATACTTTTGTTCACTGAAATGAAATTATAGGTTCAACACGATTTATCCTCGTCTCATTCGATGAACAATCAATCACGCAAAATATCTCCCAGTCGCTCGGATGTGCTCATCATCGAGCGGGTCCAAAACGGTAATGATCTGACCGAATTTATCCGTCTCCCATGGCAAATTTACAAAGATTATCCTCATTGGGTGCCTCCTCTCATACGGGATGTGAAATTCAAATTAAATAAATCGAGGCATCCTTTTTTCGAGCATGCAAAAATAGAATTATTCGTTACTCGCCGTGGAACAACTATCGTCGGACGCATCGTGGCAATCGTTGACGACCGTTATAACGAATTCCACAAAGAGCGCACCGGATTTTTCGGTATGTTCGAATGTGCTGAAGACTACGAGGCGGCGAAGGCATTATTTTCTTCCGCCGAAACATGGTGCAAAAATCAGGGCATGAACCGTATGCGCGGACCGATGAATTTAAGCATGAACGATGAGTGCGGATTCCTTTTGGAAGGTTTCGACAGCGACCCCGTCATGATGATGCCGTATAATCCAAAGTACTATCTTGAATTTTGCGAGCGATATGGTTTTGTAAAAGCAAAAGATTTATACGCCTATCTGAAAAGCGACATAGGAGTAGTTGATCGGGTTGCAAAATTAGTAGAGCGAGTGAAGAGCAAAGAAAATGTTGTGGTCAGACCGGTTAACCTGAAAAATTTCACACAAGAAGTAGCGATAGTCAAGGATATTTACAATGCGGCATGGGAATTAAACTGGGGCTTTGTACCGATGACCGACAAGGAAATGGATCTCATGGCAAAAGAATTAAAACCCATTTGTGAGCCAGAGCTTGTCTTGTTTGCTGAAGTCAACGGACAGCCGGTGGGTGTGAGTGTTACTCTCCCCGATATGAATCAGGTGTTGAAAAAACTGAACGGAAAACTTGGTCCAATCGGTCTCTTAAAGTTTCTCTACTACAAAAAGAAGATAACCGGAGCGCGTGCGATTGTGTTCGGCATTAAGAAAGAATTTCGGCTGACGGGTATCAGCAGTGTGTTGTATTACGAGACGGTAAAAAGAGGCGCGCGATTAGGATACACGTGGTGTGAGATGTCGTGGAACCTCGAAGATAACGATCTGATAAACCGCTTCGATGAGGCTGTTGGTGGAAAGCTGTACAAGAAATATAGGATTTACGAAAAGGAGCTTTCCTGATTTACCAGATTGATTGGTGAGGATCATTTAGATTTACTAACAATGGGCATAATTGTTTTAATTTTCGTATCTTTCAGGAAAGAGTAATTCAATATAATATTTTAGATCTAAGTTCAAATAACGATGTTCAAGGAATTCCCAATAGGAAACGGAAAGATTATCCAGGGCGACTGCACAGGGTATCTGGCAGAAAAAGCTTTTTCCGGCAAAATTGATTTAACCTTTTTAGATCCGCCTTTCAACCAGAATAAAGATTACAATTATTTTGACGACAATCTTCCTGCAGAAAAATATTGGGAAATGATGCGCAAGGTTTGCTCAGATATTCACAGAAACACATCCGATGGCGGAGCAATATATTTCATGCAAAGAGAAAAGAACGCAGAATTTGTTTTAAGATGCTTTAGGGAATCGGGCTGGTTATTACAAAATCTTATCATCTGGAAGAAAAAAACTTCTGCTGTTCCTTGCAGCAACAAATACGGAATACACTATCAGATAATCGCGTTTGCTACCAAAGGTTCACCGAGAGTTTTTAATCGATTGCGGATATCTCCCCCTCTTCCTGCCAATTACAAATATGAAAGAGACAACGGTGTTTATGTCACCGATGTGTGGGACGACATCCGAGAATTAACGTCAGGGTATTTTGCAGGTGATGAGGCAATAAGAAAATCTGAGGGGGAACGATTTCACAAGCAACAAGCGCCCATCGCGCTTTTACTGAGAATAATTCTTTCATCTACAAAACCAGGCGACGTTGTTCTAGACCCTTTTGCCGGCACAGGAACTACATTGGTTGTTGCCGAGCAACTTGGAAGAAAATCCATCGGAATTGAAATTGACCCCGACAATGTACATTGTATGAAAGAACGGCTCAATGATACCCGAGAAGCGGATAACATCGAAAAGTATTATAAAGATTTCATTTGCACTGAAAACCTTAATGAAATATGGAACTTGAAATCCGAGACAATAGTATCAAAGAAGAAACAATTGCAAACTCTTAATCTATTTGAGGGCTAATGTATTCCATTTATCATTTCTTTCAATCAATCGTCAAGAACAAAGAGCGTTTTAAAACATCTAAGAAGTTAGATGAATTCCCATTCAACAAGAAATTGCTTTCTTGTAAAAACGATGGTGTGTTTCCCGATATGGCCATCAGGATAAATAAAGAAAAATCGATATTCACCGGAGGAGAACTGATTGAACTAAAAGATAGTGATTCCTACACCGTATCATCGTTCAATTCCACAATACCATCAAGGAGTAAAGAAATTGCAAAAATCATTACCGGTGATAATAGCATAATTAAGTTGCAGATGGAGAAAGCCTGCGATGACATTCATTCGCTTCCTGTACGAGATGTGTTCTATCTCGTTAGAGGTAGGAAAAAGAAAAACACTAAAGTTTGCCTCGTTTATGGAAGTTTCTTTGAAACAATCCGCATTGGAGATTTAATCAGCAAATCGTTTTCACAAGTCCTGGAAGAGAGACTAAAAGAAAGCGGGGAAGAAGTTTCTGATGAATTCAAATCGTTATTGCTTTCTATTTTTTCTGAGCAAGAAAATTTCAGCAAAGTTAGAACAGTAGAAAAGGCATCAGTCAAGTTACGCTTCAGAATAATGACAGAAGTAAAGGCAGAAGGAAATATTCTCAACGCAACTAAATATCCTGAAGTAGCAGATAATACTTTGAATTTTATTTTGCCATGCCATGACGATGACGAAGAAAGCGCAGTCAGAAAAAGGATAGACATTGTTTTTTCGAACGAAGAAATGCGACGGTTTACAATTTTTAAGATAAAGCATCATTTCAATGGTTACTTCTTGGTTATTCAAACCTCTCT
>CAYYIJ010000032.1:0-7791 GCA_964471945.1 uncultured Chlorobiaceae bacterium | reverse complement strand
TTTTTAAGATAAAGCATCATTTCAATGGTTACTTCTTGGTTATTCAAACCTCTCTTTAGAACATATTTTGAGGATTAATCAAGGAATATTACTGCGATTGATAAAATGAAGTGCCGTATCAATGGTATATCTTATTTGTACGTTATCATCTCTCTTTCCAAAAGAGATAAATATTTTTTTTCAATTGAAGCAACACACAAAATTAGTCATCGCATATCGACAATAACAACAGTCAACCCTATTCTCTCCGAGCTTCAAGTTCCAGAATCTGAGAAAAGATTCGAAGAATCCGTTTGGGTAGTAAACAAAAAAGAATCCACGCACCTAATGAAGATGGCGAAGGAACTTCTCTCCCACCGAAGCTATCTTAAGTATTTAGAAAGAATTTTGGATGAGGATAGAAAACTTGGAGAATGGGAAAATATTGCGAAAATATCCGTATGATAGAGTTGTTTCAACAAACGGGTTCATTCATTTCAAATTTATAATAGGAAAGTCAATGAAATCAATTCTTCTTTTCTTATTGGTGATCTCTTCATCGGTAGCGGCGCAGGCTCTGAGACAAGAGAAAAGAATATCCTATACCTAAGCCACACTCAAAAAAAAAACCATCTCTGAATCGAAAGTTTCAGGGCTGCTTTATTGTCGTTTTTTACTCATTTTGGAATACTTTAATGTGACAAAGACAGGATTTGGATATTCGATAAAAATTGCTTGACTTCTGAAATATTTTTTATTATATTGGCAAAGTCAGGACTTTGGAAAGTAAATTTCTTATCTGACATATTTCTAATAATCAAATCTATAAAGAGCGGAATATCATTGTGCAGGGGATATCTCGATTTCAGTAAAATGAAAGTCGGGGACGCTCTAGATTATGGATTGTCTGGGAGACGGTTCACATAAGATAAACTGCGCCCTCGACTTTTTAATTTTCAATCATGGAAGAAGGATGGCACATGCTATGACAGTTGTCCAGAGTCCATTCTTATCGCCTTCAGCACTTTGTGTTATGTTAAACGACTTTACTATCTTGCCGCTCATTTTATATTGTTTTTCTCTTTCATCCCATGCAGTATTAGAATCAAACTCGACTCCGAGGGTGGTAGCAAGCATAGTTGCAGCGAGGTCCTCCGCATACTCCCCAGCTTTCTCATCTGTTTCTCCGAATGGATGGTGTTCTGAGAGATATCCGTATGCTGAATTATCTGCTGGGGTAGCTACACCGATCGAGGCAGCAATTAAACGATTGGGTTCGTTCGTAGCATTTCGAGCTAAAACCGTAAATGTAATTTGACCCGGTTGTAAGAACCTCAAACCCTCCTCAGTCGGAATTCGTTTGCATCCCGGTGGGAATATGCTTGATACTGTTACAAGGTTGCACTTCTCAATCTTAGCATCTCTCAATGCCAACTCAAACGATTGTAAATAGTCTTTGTGTCTGCCTACCCCTTTGGTAAAAAAGATTTTTGTTGGGACGTACAATTTTTATAATTCCTTTATGATATTAATATTCTATTTTGCATATTCACGCCTTAGCTGTCGTTCAATCTCTCGTTTTGCTATAGCTTCACGCTTATCATACGTTTTTTTGCCGACTGCGAGCCCAAGCTCAACTTTCGCTTTATTATTTTTGAAATAAATTCTGAGTGGGACAAGTGTTAATCCTTTTTCAGCAACTTTTCCTACAAGCCGACGTATTTCACGTTTGTGCATCAGTAGTTTTCTGTCCCGCTTAGGGTCATGATTGTTGATGTTTCCTTTTTCGAACGGACTGACGTGCATTCCGATTAGCCAAACTTCACCATTCCGTAATATTGCATAACCATCTTGTAAATTTGCTGTCCCAAGTCTGAGTGATTTTACTTCTGTTCCTCTGAGTGCAATTCCAGTCTCGAACCGTTCTATAATAAAGTAATCATGAAGAGCTTTACGGTTGGTAACGACAGTTTTTTCTATGATCGTACTTTCATTTGTCATCTCGATACACACTATTTTTCTAATTCATCCATAAGATTTCGTCTAATAACCATAAGGATAGCTGCTTGCGGAACAATGAGATATTTTTTTTGCTCAAACTCAATCTCTATCGCTTGTTCCTTAATAAAAATCGCGTAATCACCTTCTTCGACTTGGAGTGGAATATATTTCACGGGGTCTCGCGGTGTCGGAGACCAGGATTCTTGATCAATGAAACTTGGATTGGGAATCGGATAGCCGGGACCTACCTTCACCACGTAACCGCTCCAGACTTTTTCTTTTTCTTTTACAGTAGGTGGAAGGTAGAGTCCTGCGTCTGTACGTTCCTTGTCGCTGTCCGGAATAATTAGAGCTTTATCTCCTACAACTATCATCCGTTTTCTATTGAAATCATTCATGTGAATTTATTTAAATATATATAATTTAATGAGAAATTGTTTCAAATGCTCAAAGTTAGTGAATATTTCTTCAGTACATCCGAGTATCCAACCCGGGATATCGTGAAGTGCAAACGATGTAACAAGATAAACAGGTTTATTAAAATACTTTGCCATTGTAAGCTCACCCTTTGTGCCTGCCCCTTTTGCGGCGCCATCATCCCAGTAGCATATTACATAATCTGAACGCTGCGCGATTTCCTGACAATCGATCTCTACAAGTTGACGAACGATTTTTTGATACAGTTCGACGTTTGTTTTCTTGATTTCCCGAAAATCTACGTTCGGATAGTGCAGTCTGAAAAACTCATCGCTTTCTATGTTTGGATTAAAAACTGAATGCGTGAGGTTCGCCTCAATCCATTCCTGTAATTCTTTACGCCAATTTGCACCCTCACCATCGGCATATTCCATTCCGCCAGAAAGATAAACTCGCATATCGTTATCCAAATTTATAAATGTTCAATGTCGGCAGGAAAATAATGTACAATAACCATAATGTTATACCTACTACAATAGGGATCGAAAGGTTGTCATCAACTTTAATAGGAAGAGCTTCAGTAACAGTTCCGACAAAAACAGCAATAATACTTATTAAATATTCGCTAAGCTGATATTCGATTTTTGGGCTGATCGCGATAACAATTAAAGCGCTGAAAAAGAAACCCGCACTACCTTCAAGTGACTTCGAAAAAAAACGATGTTTCCCAAATCTTCGACCGATTAGCGCTGCGGTTATATCACTAATAATTAGGATTGCGAAACTTGTAACCGTGATAATTTTTGGGAAAATGATTACACAAATAGTTGCCGAAATGAGAACATAAGTAGCACCATTCAAAGTTTTTCGTTTCTTGTCGCTCTCATGCTTCCGAAGCATAAATCCAAAGTATTTATAAAACCATTCCTCGATTGGTTTGTGATAGTACCGAGCAATATCTATAACAAGAAATGCTATAGTGAGAGGAATCAGAAAAGAAAGAACAATTGATTTTGGTAAATAATAGTAAGCGATTGGAATTGAAAGCGAACAAAAGTGAATCGATTTGCGAATTACTTCGATACGATAATCATGTTCAATGTGTGGTGAATGATCGCTATTGTTACTCTCTGTTGATCTGATCTGTCCGATGATATCCTCGAACGGATGATTTTTATTTCTCATCAATAGCCGGGGTTGTTGTTTGATCTTGATTGTCCTCACGCCGTTCAATTTGAGGAAGCTCCTCACCGCGAATCAGCTTGTCAATCTCATCGCCATCTAATATCTCTCGTTCTAATAATGAATTAGCGAGTTTATGAAGAACGCCAACATTATCAGCGAGGATTTTTTCAGCACGTTCCATCCCGGTGTCCACAATCTTTTTTATCTCTTCATCGATAATTACAGCGGTGTTCTCGGAATAATTTTTTGATCGAGTTATTTCTCGACCTAAAAATATTTCTTCTTCTTTAGTTCCATAAGCTAAGGGTCCTAAGCGCGGGCTCATTCCCCATTCACAAACCATTTTATGTGCAAGATTGGTAGCACGCTCGATGTCATTTCCTGCGCCAGTCGTAAATTGATTGAAAATAAGTTTCTCCGCAGCTCGTCCCCCAAGAGCGTATGTAATCATCGCTTCAAGGTATTGTTTGGAGTAAGTATGTTTTTCGTCTATAGGTAAATAAGTCGTTACACCTAGCGCTCTTCCACGAGGAATGATTGTAACTTTATGTACAGGATCGGCTTCGGGGACCATTTTTGCCACTAATACATGACCAGATTCGTGATATGCTGTTATTCTTTTTTCTGAGTCCGAAATGATCAAGCTCTTTCGTTCGATACCCATCATGACTTTATCTTTTGCCTCTTCAAAGTGCTGCATCGCAACAGCTTTATGGTTTTGCCGGGCTGCCAATAATGCTGCTTCGTTTACCAGATTTGCCAGATCGGCGCCAGCGAGACCAGGAGTACCTTTTGCTAGAATTGACAAATCCACTTTTTCATCAAGCGGAATATTACGCGTATGAACTTTCAAAATTCCTTCTCGACCGCGAACGTCAGGCCTATCAACAACGATTTGACGATCAAATCGCCCTGGGCGAAGTAATGCTGGATCGAGAACGTCGGGCCTATTCGTTGCAGCAATTATTATGACACCGCTGTTTTGTTCAAAACCGTCCATCTCGACAAGTAATTGGTTGAGCGTTTGTTCACGTTCATCATGCCCACCTCCAAGTCCCGCTCCACGATGTCTTCCGACAGCATCAATTTCATCTATGAAAATAATACAGGGAGCATTTTTTTTACCGGTATCGAATAAATCTCGTACACGGCTCGCACCAACACCGACAAACATTTCAACGAAATCCGCACCAGAAATCGAAAAGAATGGAACACCCGCTTCACCGGCAACTGCACGTGCTAATAATGTTTTTCCGGTTCCGGGCGGACCTAATAACAAAACACCGCGCGGGATTTTACCACCGAGTCGTTGGAATTTTGCAGGTTCTTTCAGAAATTCAATAATCTCTTGCAGCTCGACTTTTGCCTCGTCAGTGCCAGCAACATCTTGGAACGTAACTTTTGGTGATCCTTCATTCAACAATTTTGCGCGGCTCTTGCCGAATGAAAATATCCCTTTTGTCCCTCCTCCCTGCATGCGGCGCATTATTATTAACCAAACAACCAATAGAAGTACCCATGGCAGTGCACCTAATAGTGCATTCAACCAGGTATTATCCTTTTTTGTGATTGTGAACCGAATCCCTTTATCATTCCACGATTTTATAATCTCACTGTCAAGGTAGGGGAGTGTGATTACGAAATTTTCAAGTCTGACTGTTTTACCACTGGACGTGACAACATCTGTCGGACTCTTAAGAATTCCATGAAAATCGTAATTATTGATTTCTGATTTATTTACATTCGCAGAACTAATCATCCCATCGTTTAATAGTTTTTGATATTCAGTGTAGGTAAGCTCGAACTCTGTTTTTTCTTTTGTCCGAAAGAGAGTCATTATGATAAATACACCAAGGATGATTGCCGACCAGCTAAGCACGACCTTCATCACTTTTGCCCAGTTAAAATCGTCATCGCCCTTCATAGGTTTTTTGGGAGTACGATTTCGGTGTTGTCGAATCGGTTTCTTATGTTGGTTGGTTCGTTTATATTCTTTATTTTCTTCCATATTCTTTGTTTTCGGTTCTAATTCTCATCAACTAATTTATAAATCGCGCGCAAATTTCTTACATTCTGTGCATAATCGAGCCCATAACCTATCACAAATACATTAGGTATCTCGAATCCAATATAATCAATTTTTACATCAATTTTAACTGCATCCTTCTTATATAACAACGATACTATCTTGAATGTTTTCGGTTTATGAAGATAAATAAGCTTTTTAATGAAATCGATCGATAGTCCCGAATCAACAATATCTTCAACAACTATAATATCTCTCCCTCCGATAGTAGCGTTCAGGTCTTTCAGTAATGAAACGTGACCAGAGCTAATCTTGGCATCACCGTAGCTCGATAGTTTTAGAAAATCCACTTCGCAGTCGATATTGATATTTCGAATCAGGTCAGACATAAAAATAAATGAACCATTGAGTATCCCAATAAAGATCGGAACTTTTGTTTTGTAATCCTTATTGATTTGGACTGCTAATTCGCGGATACGCGATTGAATCTTTTTTTCTGTCAGGAAGATTTCAAATTTGTCGTCATGAATTATTATATATTTTTTCATTTATATTCTTTCAGTCGTAGAATGTATTCAAGTTTGATGATCTTTTTTGTATTAGTATTAATTTTAAATCGTTCATCTAACCGTTTGCCGCATATCCATACAACCTTGTTATCGGATATTAAAAGCGGAATCGTTTGTTTCTCAAATAACGGAATTTTCTGGTCAACATAAAAATCGCTTAGCTTTTTTTTATCTTCCATACCCAATGGGATAAACCAGTCGCCTTCTTGCCATGAACGTATATTCAGATGTTTTCCGATTTTGTCCGCATCAATGAATTCAATATTTGGATCGTTTGATAATTCAGCTTTACTGACTTCGGTAATTGAAAAATAGAATGCTTCGAACTGGTACTCCCGGTTCAATTCAATTGTGTATGAAAATGGAGAGGTTTGGAAAATACGTTTGAAAACAAGCTGGTCTCGATTTCGATAAACTATTATGTCTTTCGTTAGTGAGCCTGATGAGCCTGTTTCCGCTCTGGAAATGTTAAACATTGTACTAACTGTCCCGGTGTCAATTTCTGAATTAGTGAATTCTTTCCCGAGTTGAAGCAATAATTGGTCTTGGATGAATAATGGGAGTTTAGAAAATCTTTCGAGGTTAACAATAATTTTATTTTTTAGTGATTCTTCTATGACTTCCGAGCGAGTTATTTCTAACAATGAATTAACATAATCTTCAAGTTGATTGAATCGCTCGCTCATCCGCCCCAGTGTAGCTGTTAGATTTGGATTGATATTTTTTAAAATGAGAGGAATTATTTCCAGGCGAATGAAGTTACGCGTATAATCGATTTTAAAGTTAGATGAATCCTCGCGGTGCTTAAGTTTTCGGTCATCCGCATATTCTTGAATGGCTGAACGAGTTGCGAAGAGTAAGGGACGAATTATCGATTGGTCCTTCCTGTAAACGGGAATTCCTGTAAGTCCATGTACACCCGAGCCTCGAAAAATATTTAATAGTATAGTTTCAGCGTTATCGTCAGCATTGTGTGCTGTTGCAATTTTCTGATAGCCAGTCGACCTACAGAGTTTATTAAAGAAAGCATAACGTAGATTACGAGCGGTTTCTTGAATCGAGAGTTTTTCAATTTCGGCGATTTGTTCAGTATCTGAACTCTCGGTGTAGTACGCAATATCTCGTTCTTTGGATATAGACCGAACAAACGCCTCATCTTCATCCGATTCTTTCCCCCTTAACTGATGATTGAAGTGCGCGACTGCGAGCTCGAGCCTCCATCGAGTTTTCAGTTTAGATAGGAGATCCAAAAGAACAATAGAATCGATACCACCGCTGATACAGGCGATAATCTTCTCTCCACGCTCGATAAGGAGATGTTTGTGGATGAATTTTTGAAATGAATGGAATAATGGATGTTCCGACATAACTGACAAATACCTTTCGAAGAATATTTCTGAAAGGATTTTATTCAGTAGCGGAGGAGGGAGTCGAACCCCCGACACACGGATTATGATTCCGTTGCTCTAACCAACTGAGCTACTCCGCCATTAAATTATTGAAAATATACTGATAAATGAATAGATAAGCAAAATTTTTCAGGAATAAATTTTTTATAAAGCCCAGCAGGTTCAACAACGAGAACTGCTGGGCTTTTTCTTTGTTATACTTTAC
>CAYYIJ010000031.1:0-22980 GCA_964471945.1 uncultured Chlorobiaceae bacterium | reverse complement strand
TCATTTTCGCATGTTTTTCTCCTCTCTTGGGGAAGTTGCTCAAGTCGGGAAAGATTCTTTAGATGTAGGATTGTTTAAAAGAAAACTAGATTATGGAACCTATGTTAAGCTCTATGATTATTATCTTCCCCGTCCTTCAGATATAACTCTGGACTTATGGCGCGATCTGAATCAGTTCTTATACCACCCACCGCTACCAGTCCCCGTATATGAGAAGAGATTTACTGGTGCCCACACACCGACAAAGCCGATGTTGGGCAATCGCAACCGTATATTAATTGATGAAAAAAAGAGATCAGTAAAAGATATTATTTCACTTAATTTTAGTACAAATAAACTGAGATCGGTTAGTTGTGAAGCCGTAGTTTTCAATCCGGATATTAAAAATCGTGAGTTCATCGATAAAAAGTCCGTTGTTTTAACTCGAAACGGACAAGTGCATGGATATTTTGACCGTTCGTATATTACTCAAGAAGTGAAGCTTACTTATCTTAAAGATAGTTTACTTGTGCACGTGAGTTGCGATAATATTCCGCAAAATATTAGAGAGGATATCTTTATGCCATCACGCGATAGATACAGAGAGAGCGATGCAACCAAAGAGCTATGGGCAACACTTGCAAAAGAGCTGCACCAGAACGAATTACTAAAACGCCTTAACGAAGAGAGGATGAATCAATTAATTTATGAAAACAAAGGCGATCAAGACTATCTCGAGAAGATTATGAAAAAGATAGTTCAGAAAGATAATTCGCTCCTTAAATTGCTCAACCTGAAAGGTAATATTGATTTTAAACAATTCGATGGAAAGAAAAAGAAACAAAAAGAAAATGAAAAAGAGGTCAAAGAGACATTTAAGGGTAAAAGATTTCCATCTATCTTTAGAATCAAAAATGGGTCAAACAATGATACGAAAACAAAAGGGATTCCATTAGGTGGTGAAGGGATAATACATTTTGAAACAGATGTTGAAAATGAATACCTAATTAGACCTGTCGATAAAGGAGAGTTCATTCTTCAAATTTTGCAATCTGGATCAGGAGGTGATGGTGGGATTACACCTTTTCCTGTAAATGTATCGGAAATGTTTGAGGTGAGTAGGGTTGGACCATATGAAGGCTCTATTAAATTGAGATTAAAGCCTCTTGAAAAAATTGCTGTTGGAAATGAAACAAAATTTTCTGCAAAACTTACGTCGCCAGACGGAGATAAAGAATGTATTTTTCAGGTCAAGATAGGACCTAAAAAGGAAAAAGAATCCAGACCCGTTGAGCAAAATACTGATTATTCACTACCACAAATAATTCATGTTTTCAAGGAGGCCAATCCAGATGTTCCAAGTTCGAAGACATGGGATGATCCCGAATTTAATTGGACGGGAGAAGATGTGACAAAATTGTATCCATCAAGCAGCGAGAAAAGTTTAATAGATGCCGTAGCAGTCAATATGGATTCTTTTTCGCTGTCCCAGTATATTCGCAGCAATAAATTAACCGGAAATAGAGTTGATGCTGTAAAAAGGATATATGAGGTTGGTATATTTCTAACTTCAATATTTCTATATTCGGAAGTCAAAAAGAGTCAACAAGAATGGAAAATCGTTGAGCCAGAAGAAGTAGTATCAAATTTGATGAGGGGCTATAGTAAAGTCATACTTTATCTTTTATTGAATGAGCAACTTTTAAAAGAGGTGGAGGAAAATATTTAGTATACATCTATTAGTTATAAACTTCGTTCATGTAAATCACAGCCTTGCTACAAACTCTTTTATTGACTTTTCTGTTTCCTCTGTCTCAAATATTCTATCACCGCAGGCATAACCGAGATAATTATTATTGCAAAGATTACGGGCGAGAAATTATTCTTCACTAAAGGTATGTTGCCAAAGTAGAACCCAGCGAATACGAACGAGCCAACCCACAAAAATCCTCCGAATATATTATAACTGATGAATCGCCAGTAAGTCATTTTTCCGATGTAAGCACCAATCCAGTAGTTGACTGTGTCGCCCAAGAATGCGGCGAGCGAGAGAAGCCAGAACAACCATATTTCGTTCAATGCACCAGTCGCTGCAAATGTTCCCGCCGCAAATAAAAGTGAATCACCGGGGAGAAACGGCGTGATTACTAATCCCGTTTCGCAGAATATGTTAGCTGTTGTATTAATTCCAAATAGAATTCCTTTTTAAGTATTTAATGGTTTGCAATATAAGAAAAATTGTGGAGAGGTTAAAAGGTGAGTAATTCGACAAGGATTAAGTTTATACTTTTTGAATTACCCACAACACACCTTCGATTTCATTTTCTAAAACATTACATTCTTCTTCTTGAAGAAGAATATAATCTCGTATATCTTTTTCTAACTCTTTGTGTTTCGATATTAGCTCTTCGCCTCGTTTCGTAATTAATGTATGGTACTCTTTATTTATTTTGTTGCTTGTTGCAGACGTATTAATTTGGTCGACTATCTGGTCGCCGAAATGAGTCAACTCGCGAACCGTATCATTATAATTTTTACAATGTTCATAACCCTTCCTATTGAGGGAATCATCTTTCTTTAGGAAACCATCATCAATCATAATAAAGCCGCCTGTGCGTATTTGAGTTCGCATCTGAGCGACTGTATTTTTTAAAGAACCAAATATTCCACCCACAGCGGCAAGTAATACTAAATCATAATCGTGTTCGTTTGAAACATATTCGTGGATATCTTGATTAATAAATTTACATAAATGCGATACGTTGTGCTCGCTAGCTTTTTTCTCGGCATCTTCAAGGAAGGGAATCATCGCGTCTATTCCAACCGCATGCAAGCCATATCTTGCCGCAAGCTGGATAGAAACTGCACCCTTGCCGCAGCCAAGATCAAGCATACTTTCTATGGGAGAAATTTTGTTAAGGGTGCCAACGGTTTCGATTATTTGATCGATAGAGCTACCTAAAACCCAAAGGTCTTGCAATAGAAATGGAATGTAAGGAAGTAATTTTTCTTCAGTTTCCAGCGAATCAGCTATTGATTTATTACTTTTTGTCGACATTTTTTAACAATCTTTTTCTAATAGCATTGCTTTTTAATTCTCTTAATGCATCACTCGCGATCCATCTTGCCTCGGGTGAATCTATTTTCTTAATTTCCTCCCCAGTTTTAATCGCATGTTTGTTAAGCTCAATGTTTCGCTTCCCAATCTGCCTCAACGCCCAATTGACAGCTTTCTTCACACCGTTTCGTACGTCGATTGATTCTCTTATGATGATCGGGAGAATTTTGATAAATTTTTCGGCACCCGCATCTTTATCATGAACCGCCAAGGTTGCAAAGAGAGTAAAGCCCGCACGTTTTACAAATTCTTCTTTACGCTTACTCCAGGCAATTGATTTCTTCCACGCAAATGGAGTTTTACGGAACAGATGAATACAAACACCGTCGCATATTGCCCAGTTATCGAAATCTTTCACCCACGATTCCATTTGTTCTTCAGTAACAAGTTTCGGATCATCGATGAATGCCGCAAGAATTCGTGCGTCGTAGATTTCTGTATTCCATAGCTTCAAAGCAAGCTCGTGATTCTTTCCAATTTCTTTCGCGAGCGAACGGATTGCAGGGGCAGAAGCACCATAAACTTTTTTCGCAATGATTCCATAGCGAGCCATACCGGCTACATTTTTGGGATTGCCGAGAGATTCAAGGCGTGATAGAATTTGTTTTACTGTCATATAATAAATTTAAATATTCGCAGACTGGGAGTGAGTTCCACTCACGACCTACCTGGCGTTATGACATCCTTGAACTATAATCTTTTTGCTAAAATCATAGCCCAGCTACGCTTACCACACTTTGGACACATAAGATATTTTTTATCAGGCACATGAGGACTGATGAAATCCTTGAAAGCTGTGATCTCGAATTCATTTCTACACTCTGAACAACGATAAGCGGTGACCCTGGCGTGCCAGCGGACTATCACGAATAATATACTACACACAATTAACAATAGCCATACGATAAATCCGATGGGCCACGCAGATAGAGCAATGAATACGCCACTAATACCTATTATCGCAATTGTTCCCAATATGTAGAGAGTCATTTTTGTCCAATAACGTCGGGTAAATTCACTTTGAGTCGACATAGCAAATCCTTTTAATTATTTAATTACTCACCGTACCTCTTCTTATAGAAATCGAGGATTTCTTTTTTCTGCTCGTCGGTTAAACCCTTCTTCCATTTATGGAATTCCGAATCCATGATTTCTTTAGTCGAACCCGGTTGAATTTCTTCTGCCATCGGAATAAATTTATTATAAAAATGTTTTGCCACCTCATAGAATCCATGCCATTGAGTAAAGTCGGGTCCCATCATCGAAGCACCCATGCGTGCACGGCGTCCTTCGTGATGCCATAATTCGTAATAAATCCATTCAAGATGTTCATCAAATGGAGTTTTTGTTAACTTTCCATCGGTATAGAATTTTTCCATGAGTCCTTTTGCCGGCTTGCCAAATTTTTCGTTGTAAAGTTTTACCGCCTCGTCATATTGGGTGAAGAAATTTTTCGTATGTTCTTTTGCATGGCATTGATTGCAAACATCCTTCATTCTATCGCGACGTTCATCTGCTTTTTCGAGCTTTATGGAGATTGGGGGTCTAAGTGTCCAGCTAATTCTTAGACCTACATCGTGTTTTACTTTTTGTGTCGGTGTCGCACTCATGTGGCAAGTTACGCAGGTCGGCGCCGCCGTATAATCTTTTCCAACGATCCACTCGTCTTTTTCTAAATTCATTATGCCAGTATTTCGGACAGCGTTGAATTTAATCCCATGTTTCGACTCTGTGTAAATTTCTATTTGCGGATGGTCGGGACCCATATGGCACTTACCACACGCTTCAGGTTGACGTGCTTGCGATATTGAAAAGCTGTGCCGTGAATGGCAAGCGGTGCACGAACCTTTACTGCCATCAGGGTTAACACGACCGATTCCGGTATTGGGCCATGTGCTTGGATCTAATTTTCCATTTTTATCAACTTGCACAATACTTCCATGGCATTGCCTGCAGCCGGAGTTTACCGCTGCGGCTCCCTCGACTATTTCACCGAGTATGTTATCGAGCGAGCCGATGAACTGCGCACCCTTTGCATGATGGCTTGCATCCGACTCGGCAGCTTCTTGCTCGTGGCATTGAGCGCAATCTTTCGGAGAAACAATTGTCGCGATTCGTTTTCCATTATGCTCAAATCCATCAACGTCATTCGCTTCAGCTTTGTGGCAATCGTAACAACCAACACCGCTCTGAGAGTGTTTGCTTTCTTTCCACATCTGGACAATGCCTGCACCCATACCTTGCATCGAATGACAGGTGATGCATGGTTTGCTTTCATCTTGTTGAGCGGGGGCAATATTAATTAACAGGAAGAATGTTGAAAGTATCAACAAGGTTGAGGGGTAATAAAATATTTTCATAAATATCTCCTAATAATTTTTATATTTCAGATGTTTTTGGAGTTTTAACAATGGCAGCAATTCCCAGCCCTGCCAATATCCACCCGATTACCGTATCCAAAGTCCATGCGGTTGTGTATTCAAGAGGATAATTCATCCAATTCCAATTTACTATATGGGAAAGGAGAGCCACAAAGATACCGAGCATTCCACAATATACTACTCGACTAAGATAATTTGATGCCGCCGCAGTGCTTCTTGATAGAAACCAAGCGGCAAGAAATGCAGATAATAAACTAATGATTATTCCAAATATCATTTGACTTGCAGGCATGGGGTCTCCACCTTGCGGATCATAAATAATCATTCCAACTGGACCTGCTTGATACTTTTGATTGTATTCATCCACAACAGTTTGCTCGTGTGATGTTGGCATGGCGGGAAAGATGTAAACACCCTTTTTATCCATATTCACACTCATGGCTGTTACAACCGCTTTTTCATTATTGATGTCATAATATGTTCCAGCATGGATAGGGACAATTGTCCATGCAGCCCATCCCCAAACAAATAGTATAACACCGCCGATGATTGAGCTTAGCAATAATTTCTTCATAAATAAATTCCTAAAAAATGTGATAGAAGGTTTTGGATAATATAAGAAGGATTACTCAGAAGAAAAAGCGGGAAAAATACAGGGAACTTTATTACAAGGTATGTACGTTTAATATATTAAATTGATATATTTTAAATTTAAACAATATTATCAAGAAATGATTGAAATATACGGAAAAAAGGCAGGTTTAGCTTTAAGCTTATGGGTAAAATTAGCAAGGGCTTCAGCCACTTTTGGAAAATTGACAACAGAGAATATTCGGACTTTCAGTCTTACAGAACCGCAATTTGCTGTGCTTGAGTGCTTAGGACACCTTGGTCCTCTGAAGCTTAGCGACTTGTCAAAAAAAATGCTTGTAAGTAGCGGGAACATGACTTGTGTTGTGGATAATCTTGAAAAAGAGAAATTGGTTGGACGTATACCGAGTAAAGATGATAGGCGAGCAAAACTTGTTCAACTCACACCAAAGGGCAAGAAAATCTTCGACGAAATATTTATTAAACATGCTGAATTTATCACAAAGATTGTCGCCGTTCTTACTCCGAAGGAACAAGAAACACTTGCTCAATTATTAAAGAAGCTTGGCATTGCACTTAACGAAATTGGATCAAAGAAAAATTAAACATAATTCATAAACAAACAAAAAGGAAAAAAACATGAAAAAACTATTTATAGCATTCTTCGTATCGTTACTTATGGTAGTCGCAGTCAGAGCACAAACTACATGGAAGATCGATCAAACACACTCTGCGGTTTCCTTCAGCGTAAGCCACATGGTTATAGCGGAAGTGCCGGGCAGATTTACGGAATTTGATGCAACACTCTTACAGATGAAGGACGATTTTTCAGATAGTAAGCTTAATGCAACCATCAAAGTGAAAAGTATTAATACTGACAATGAGGGACGGGATAAACACCTTCGTTCTACTGATTTTTTTGATGCAGAGAAGGATTCCATAATAACATTTATTGGCAAGACTTTTAATAAAATCGGGAAAGATACTTATAAAATTACAGGTGATCTTACCATCCGTGGAACAGCGAAACCGGTCGTGCTTGAAACGAAATTCAAAGGTATGATAAATGACCCGTGGGGAAATACAAGAGTGGGTTTCAAAGCCGAAGGAAAAATAAATCGAAAAGATTTCGGCATAGTATGGAATAAAACGCTTGAGGCGGGCGGCTTACTCGTTGGTGAAGAAGTTAGAATTGTAATCAATGTTGAGATGGTGAAAGAAAAAAAGTAGTTATATTTAACTCTTGATGAAAACGACTAAAGAAGAAATAATAAACTCATTTGAAAAAGCGTACGATGGTATGCCTGGATGGGAGATTGGTCGTCCACAAAAAGAATTTATTTATTTGGAGGCGGCAGGTGAAATTCACGGACTGGTGCTCGATGTTGGCTGCGGGACTGGAGAAAATGCGCTTTACCTTATGAAACAAGGTTATGATGTTATCGGTATCGATGTGGCATCTGCCGCTATTACGAGAGCGAGAAAGAAAGCATGGAGTCGTGGGCTTCATGGATTGTTCCTGAATCAGGATGCACTTGAGCTTCAAAGTATTGGACTTCAGTTCGATACAATCATCGATTCGGGACTATTCCATGTTTTCTCTGATGAGGCAAGGGGGAAATTTGTAAAAAGTATTTCGTCTGTTTTAAGAGCGGGAGGTACTTACTTGATGATTTGTTTCAGCGAACACGAGCCGGGAGGTTGGGGACCGAGACGAGTAACTCAAAAAGAAATTAAAGATGCTCTTAAAAATGGATTTAGAATCAACGATATTCGTGAAGCAACATTTCAGACAAACCGACCGGAAGGTGACGCCAAAGCATGGCTTGCTTCCATCAAGAAAATTTAGCAGCATCTATCTGGCACCTTTAAAAACTAAAGGCAAATAAAAAATTTAACCACTGAGGCAATAAGGGCACTTAGAAACACTAAGAATTTTTTGTTTTTTTAGTGAAACTAAGTGCCCTGAGTGTCTTAGTGGTAAGTTTTTAGAGGTTCCCTATCCTTTAATTTCTTATTTTAATAATAACAATCCCCACCCACCATTCCCTAAACACTATTTAAAATATTCTTCTTATATTTGTATAAATAACTGAATTTACGCACCCTGCGCATTAGGATGAAAAATCCGAAATACGAATGGGCAAAATCCTCGTAATCGATGTTTTTCTAAAGTTTTGTATTTCTTGAATTCGAATTCCCGCCTGCTGCGGGCAGGTGCTTCGAGTTTCGGATTTAGGGCTTCGAATTTGAACTAGAATATTATTTTTTGCGCAACATCAGTAATTAAATAATTGTATAAGGAAAATAGTATGAGCTCAATCTTCACACGTCGAAGCATTCGACAATATACAAATCAAAATGTATCTGATAGTGAAATAAAGAAGATTCTTGAAGCGGCGATGTGTGCACCATCCGCTAACAATGTAAGACCATGGCATTTTGTAGTTGTAAGAGATAAATCGATGTTAGATAAATTATCACAGACGCATCAATATGCTAATATGGTAAAGAACGCAAACGTTGCAATTGTTGTCTGCGGAGATTTTACTCTCCACAGCCACAAGGATTATTGGGCGTTGGATTGTTCTGCTGCTACCGAAAATATACTTCTTGAAGTAGAAGAATTGAAACTTGGCGCCGTATGGGTTGCAGTTTATCCGCGCGAAGCGCGTATTAATCATGTTCGTAGCGTATTAAAACTTCCTGAAAATATTCTGCCACTATGCATTGTACCCATTGGCTATCCAGCCGAGACACCCGAAATTAAAAAACGACTTGATTTATCAAGAATCCATAATGAGAAATGGTAAATGAAAGCTGCACAGCTTCTCAATACTGCTCCAATTGATAAAAATCCATTGAAGATTTTCGAGGTTGAGATACCATCACCTGTTGATAATCAAATTCTTATCAAGATTAAGACATGCGGAATATGTCATACCGATTTACATGTTATTGAAGGAGATCTGCAACAGAAAAAATCACCGCTAACACCCGGACATCAAATAGTTGGAGTTGTAGAAAAGGTAGGAAGTAAAGACTCGATCCATAAAACTAGTGATCGCGTTGGAGTTGCATGGTTAAACTGGACTTGCGGTGTGTGTGAGTTTTGCAAAAGGGGAGACGAGAATCTTTGTGTCAGTGCGAAATTCACGGGCTCTGATGTTGATGGTGGTTATGCTGAGTATATTTTAATAAACGAACAATTTGCATACAAGATTTCCGATAAATTTTCGGATGAAATGGCAGCACCACTATTATGTGCGGGTATAATTGGATTCAGAGCTTTACGTTTAAGCAACATAAAGCAGGGAGAAAGATTAGGACTATTCGGTTTCGGGGCGTCGGCGCATATAACCATTCAAGTGGCAAGACACTTGGGATGCGAAGTTTATGTTTTTTCTCGGAGCGAACATCATCGCAAGCTTGCAGAACAATTAGGAGCTGTGTGGACTGGAAACGCAGATCAATCCCCACCGAAACTTCTTCATAGTGCAATAAGTTTTGCACCTACCGGTGATTTTGTACCGAAAGCTTTAAAAAATCTTGTGCGTGGTGGAACACTAGCACTTGCCGGTGTATATGTTACACCGATTCCGACTTTTGATTATTCACTTCTTTATCACGAGCGTACAATTAAAAGCGTGGCGAATTGTACCAGGCAGGATGCGATTGAATTTCTAAAAATTGCTGCTGAAATTCCCGTCAGAACAGAAGTTGAAATATTTTCACTTGATGAAGCGAACAGGGCATTACAGTTACTGAAGGAAAGCAAGATTCGTGGGGCAGGAGTCTTGAAAATTTAAACTCCGCATTATGAATATAGTCAAATTTTCTTGTTAGGATAAAACAATGTCGAAGAAACTATTTTTATGGATTGTATTTATCGTCTCTTATGCTAATGTTACCAATGGACAACAAGCGACTCCTCTTACTATTGAACAAGCAGTCTCTCTCGGTTTAGAAAACAGCAAGGCTCTTCACTCATCTTTGATGAAAGTTCAATATGCAGATGCGAAGGAGAGAGAAGCAAATTCGCTCCTTCTTCCAATACTTAAAGCAGGCGGAAGTTACACCCGCTTGAGTGATGTTCCCCCATTTCAAGCTACAATACCAAAAGGTGCATTCGGGAATGTTCCTTCACTTGGATTGCTTCCAACCGAAGACAGAAACTTTTCTATTTCGCCAACCGTGTTGAACAATTACAATTTCCGATTAACACTACAACAACCACTTTTTACCGGATTTCGTTTGCAGAGCAATTCAAAGTTAGCAGAATACACTGCAAAATCAACGGAACAAGATTATCAAAAAGATAAAACAGAATTGATTTATAATATTAAATCAGCATACTGGACTTTATTTAAAGCAATGGAGTTTGAGAAAGTAATTAATGAAAATGTTGTTCAAGTTGAGGCACACCTTAAAGATGTGCAGAATTTCTTTAAGCAAGGATTGGTAACTAAAAACGAAGTCCTAAAAGTAGAAGTTCAACTCTCAAATGTTAAGGTTCTTCAAATTGATGCAAGAAATAATGTTCTGCTCACCACAATCAATCTCAACAGTTTGATTGGATTACCTCTTGAAACAAAGATTGAGTTGACCTCAACATTCAATACCCAGATTGCTATATACGACGATGTAAATGTTTTAATTCGAAAAGCTATTGATAATCGCTCGGATGTTAGCGCAATAGAAATGCGAATAAAAGCCGCAGAAACCGGAGTTGCGGTTGCTCAATCTAGCTGGTATCCACAAATATTTCTCACGGGAAATTACATTTATGCACGACCGAATCAAAGAATACTTCCAACAATAGATAAGTTTAAAGACACTTGGGATGTTTCGATTTCTGCCTCACTCGATATTTGGAATTGGGGAACAACGATTCACCAGACTGATCAGGCGAAAGCAATGCTTGCTCAGGCACAAGATGGACTTAATCAAATAAAGGATGGCATTACTCTTGAAGTTAATCAGAGTTATTTGAATTTCAATCAGTCGAAAGAGCGGATAAAAGTGGCTGAGGCAGGTGTTACTCAAGCAGAAGAAAATTATAGAATCACGAACGACAGGTTTAAATCGGGACTGGTTTTAAATTCAGATTTGCTCGATGCCGAAGCATCTCTTTTACAAGCAAAGTTTAATCTTATTCAATCGCAGATTGATCTCGAGATTGCAGATGCGAGACTTAAAAAAGCTATTGGAATTAATGAACAATAATTTCCTAACTAATTATGGAAGACAAAATCATACATGTGGGCCACAGCCCCGATCCCGATGATGCATTCATGTTTTATGGACTTGCCTCCGGCAAAGTGAAACTTGAAGCGATCAAGATCGAACATCTTCTTGAAGATATTCAATCTCTTAACGAGCGTGCAATGAAAGCTGAATTGGAAGTAACTGCAATATCTGCACATGCTTTTCCTTTTGTAGCTGATAAGTACTGGATAATGAGAACTGGTGCAAGCATGGGTGAAGGATATGGACCGGTGATTATCTCGCGAAAATATCGAACGCTCGGCGAACTTAAGGGAAAAACCATCGGCACACCGGGACCGTTAACGACCGCAACGCTTCTCTTCAAAATTTTTACAGATGGCATCAAGAACATTGATATGCCGTTCGATGCAATAATGAAATCGATAGACGATGAAAAGATCGATGCAGGATTGATTATTCATGAAGGACAAATTACTTATCAATCGCTCGGCTATAATAAGATTTTAGATTTCGGTGAGTTGTGGGAAAAAGAAACCAACGGACTTCCTCTTCCACTTGGACTCGATGTTGTGAGAAAAGATTTAGGTTTAGAATTGGCTCAGAGACTTTCAATCGGCTTGAAAGAAAGTATAAAGTATGGACATGAACATCAAGAGGAAGCTATCCCTTACGCGATGAAGTGGGGACGTGGAATTGATTATAAGCTTGGAGAAAAATTTGTGAAAATGTACGTCAGCGAGTTGACGATTGATATGGGTGATAAAGGTAGGCAGGCATTAGAATTGCTCTTTAAAATGGGAAGCGATAAAAAATATTTTCCGCCAGTAGGTGATTTCTCCTTAGTTTGATCGGGCTTATCCTAAATGAGCATTCAAAACGCATACAACGATTGGTCTGTTACGTATGATTCGGATCGAAATCTTACTCGCGATTTAGATGAAAAAGTTACAAAAAAAATTCTTGCTAACTTACATTTCAATTCAATCATTGAAATTGGCTGCGGAACCGGTAAGAATACTTCCTTTCTTTCACAAATCGGTGAGAGTGTTCACGCTATTGATTTTTCGGTAGGTATGATAAATAAAGCCAAGGCGAATTTGCAAGCGGATAATGTTACATTTGAAGTTGCTGATATAGCGAAGCAGTGGTGTTATAAGAATAATTCTGCCGACTTGATAGTCTGCAACCTCGTGCTTGAGCATATCGAAAATATTTCTTTCATTTTCTCGGAAGCGTTTCGTGTTTTAAAAAAGAGCGGACAGTTTTTCGTATGTGAACTTCATCCTTTTAGACAATATCAAGGAACGAAAGCCAATTTTCAGCAGGACGAAAGTACAACAGAAATTCCGTCATTCGTCCATCATGTTTCAGACTTTATTGGTGCAGCAGAAACCAATGGCTTCACCCTCAAGAGTTTTAAAGAGTGGTGGCATGAAGAAGATTATAACAAACCGCCGAGACTTGTCTCATTCATGTTTGTGAAATGAGTGATAATATAAATCCAGTTGGCTGTAACCAAGCGGTTCTTCTTTACTTATAGAGAATAAATGTATATATTTATAAAGCATTGATTTCACAAGAGTCAAATTATATTATGTTCCAAAATAAAAAACTGAGGGATAGACACGGTAAAATATGGATCGCTTCCAAGTTGCGATGGGAAGAAACCGATGAAAAAGACTTTCTTTTTTGGTACGAAAAGCTTACGCCCGAAGAGCGTGTAGAAGCAGTTGGCGAAGCATTACTCAATTGTTTAAAAACAAAAGGAATATATGATCTCCCAAGACTACGAAGAGTTCATCGCCGCATTAAACAAACACGGAGTTAAATACCTCATCGTGGGGGCGCATGCGCTTGCTTATCATGTTCATCCTCGTGCAACAAAAGACCTTGATATTTTATTAGAAGCAACTCCAGCCAATGCCAAAAAAACACTGAACGCATTGCGAGATTTCTTTGGCGGTGCGGATATCGGCTACACGATTGAAGACTTGTTAGATACACGATGGATTATCCAATTGGGAGTGGCGCCACTACGGATAGATTTGATGATGGAACTTCGGGGATGTCCTTCTTTTTCATGTGCATGGAAGAATCGTGTTACGGCAAAATTTGGTTCGGTGAAAGCATTTTATCTTGGTCTCGAAGAGTTGATACAGACAAAAAGAGCAGTGGGAAGACCGCAAGATAAAGCCGACCTCCGAAATTTACTGAAGCTCCATTCAATTAAAAAATATCGTAGCCACTCGCGATAAGATTTGGTATTATCTCTGCTGTATTCCAACTTTTAGATAAGTTGATGTAATAATTATTTTGCCTTCCCTTGATTTGCGACCGATTGCATTGCCTGTTTCACCGCTTCTTCACTTGCAAGGTAATAATGTTTGATAGGTTTTAATTGAACGTCAAGTTCGTACACAAGTGGAATGCCCGTTGGGATATTCAGCTCTATGATGTCGTTATCTGAAACATTATCCAAATATTTTACAAGTGCTCGTAAACTATTGCCGTGTGCAGTAATGATTACTCTTTTACCCGATCGAATTGTTGGCGCTATTGTATCGTGCCAATAGGGAAGGAAACGTGCGACTGTATCTTTGAGACACTCGGTCAAAGGAATTTCGTTTGGCTTTAAATTTTTATATCGAGGATCGTTGGAAGGTGATCGAGGATCGTCTACTTCGAGTGCTGGCGGCTGAATGTCGTAACTCCTTCGCCAAGTATGTACCTGCTTCTCGCCGAACTTAGCTGCGGTTTCGGCTTTATTCAAACCTTGTAATGCGCCGTAATGACGCTCATTCAATCGCCACGAATTGTAAACCGGGATCCACATCAGATCCATTCCATCTAATGTAATCCAAAGCGTTCGTATCGCTCGTTTCAATACCGAAGTGAATGCAACATCGAATACGAAACCATTTTCTCTCAGCCATTTTCCGGCGAGCTTAGCTTCTTCAATTCCTTTTTCCGATAGGTCAACATCTGTCCAGCCGGTAAAACGATTTTCTTTATTCCATTCACTTTCACCGTGACGTAAGAGGACGACTTTATACATTTTTAATTCCTTCGAAAATTATTTTAACAATGGATTAAGATAATGAAAGTGCATCATAACTCCAAAATAAAATACATTGCAGTTTTTTACCCATTATATCCGCTACTCGGCGATTGATTCCGTATTTCAGCGAAATCCTCTTGAAAATCTTCTAAGGATATCGTTCATTGGTTATAATGAACCAGCAAGGTACGATACAAAGAAATGCAAAGATCATAATTATCCTACTGTTGTGTTTGTACGTTATTCAATCTATGAAAGCCGCGCAAGGACAGGCAAAAAGATATACGATCATAGCCGGCAGTGTAAAAGATGAAGAATCTAAACCAATTGAGGGAGCCAATGTGCAAATTGTGGGTACGTATGATGGTGATGTAACGAATCCCAGCGGAAATTTCCGATTCATAACATCGGCGAATGGTAAGATAGACATCCGTGCATCATTGATCGGTTATGAGGCAATCACGAAATCACTGCATGTGGGATCAACCGACTCTATCTATGTCGAATTGATTCTAAGACAAGGATCGGTGAATCTCAAGGAAGTTGTAATTACAGCAAGTGCATTTACTACAGGCGAAGAACAAAAAGGAGTAACGCTTCGATCGTTGGATGTTGTTACAACGCCCGGTGCCGCTGCCGATATTTTCAAAACTGTGCAAACATTCCCGGGTGTTGTCTCGATGGATGAGGGATCGGGTCTTTTTGTTAGAGGTGGGGATGTTAATGAAACAATGGTGATACTCGATCAAGCAACTGTAGTTCATCCTTACAAATATGAGTCACCGACAGGCGGTTACTTTGGGATTATACCTCCGTTCCTAATTAGTGGAACTAATTTTTCTTCAGGCGGATTCTCTGCCCGTTATGGCAATACATTATCTGCTGTTCTTGCAATGGAAAGTCGGAATCTTCCTTCCCGCCGTACATTCGATTTTAATCTCGGTCTTGCCGCCGTCTCAGTCGGAGCAAAAATTCCGATTATATCGGAAAAGCTTGGTATTCAACTATCAGCGAACCAAAGCTTCACCGATTTGATGTTTCGATTGAACGGTGTAAGAAATCAGTTCACTCTCGCTCCGAGAGGGTCGGATGCAAATCTTAGTCTGATTTATAAATACTCGTCAACAGGACAGATAAAATTCTTCAACTATCTGAACATGGATAAAATAGGTGTCAAAGTAAATGAGCCATCTTTCACTGGTGCGTACGAGTCTAACGAAACGAATTCGTTGCACAATATTCAATGGAAGGACGTAATGGCAAGCTGGCTTATCAAGTCGAGTTTATCATTAAATAGTTTCAATACAAAACTGAGTCTTGGAAGCTTGAAACTAAAACCAGCTGATGATACTTATAAAATTCGTGTAGATGCAGAGCGAATGATTAACAGCGGCCATCGTTTCTCGACAGGAATAGAGTTGGAACGTAGGATCAATCGGTTTGAAGGAACACTTCCGAAAAAATCTTCTGTGCTTGATCCAAATACTGATGTGTATAACTTGAATGAACGTTATTCAACAGATAGACAAGGGATTTATGCCGAGATGGAATCGCAGTTGACACGAAAATGGATTTCAAGTATTGGTGTCCGCTTCGATCGTAATAATTTTCCCAATGAATCTGTTTTTGATCCTCGGTTGTCATTGCTATATCACATTAGGGAACGGGCAAACTTTCGGTTCAGCTGGGGAATTTATCATCAATTTCCTCAGCCAATTGAATATAATCAGGCAAGTGGAAATACTAATTTACAATCTCAGCGTGCTCAACACTTCGTCATCGGATATGAGCAATCCAGTGAATTATCAATGATCCGCATCGAAGCATACAAGAAGCTTTATGATGATTTAGTTCTTCCCGCACTGCCAACAAATTATGAGAACCTTGGTGATGGATCGGCAACAGGCATCGATGTGTTTCTGAAATATGGTTCTTTTCTCCTAACACCAATCAATGGTTGGATATCATACAGCTACTTACATTCGCAACGGTTGCAGACACGAGATCTCGTTACACATTACGTTTACGAGAAAGCACCATCTCCTTTCGACATTACACACAATTTAACTATTGTTGCAAAATTTCAGCTGATACAATTTTTCAGCATGGGATTTACTTTACATTATGCAACAGGTAAACCTGTAACACCTATTGTTGGTGCGGTTTATCGTTCTGATCTGGGATTCTATGAGCCCATTCAAGGGCATGTTAATTCCGAGCGGTTACCGGATTTTATCAGGTTAGATGGATCAGCAAGTTATTTTCTTCCATTTGGTAATATGAATTCGGCGGTGTTCTATCTTGGGGTATCGAATCTGCTGAATCGTGCCAATCCAATCCGATATGAGTATTCAGCCGATTATTTGGAGCGGCGACTCCGAACTACCGACTATCTCAGATTCATATACTTCGGTATAACCGTTTCGATTGGCTCGTTCGGAATTGAAAATTAATCATTATCTCATTAACTTAAGGAGAAGTTTCAAATGAAAAGAATTATTTTTGTCGTATGTATTTTACTAATTGTCGGTTATTCGTGGAATATCGATGCGCAAGAACAAGATTCAAAAGCGGTATTGATGAATGCCAAGCGAATAATTGCTGCGGCAGTGAACAAAGCAGATCGCGATTTATTCATTCAAGCAAGATATTTATTACAACCACTTAAAAAGAACGAAGAATTGTCAGCATTGGCTTATTACTATTTGGGATATATCGATTATCAGGTAGCTGTTGCTGTGGAGCGTTTAAAGGAAGACCGCGCAGCCGATTTTATCGACAGCTGTATTGATAATCTAGATACAGCAATTGCTAAGAATGAAAGCTTTGCGGAAGCGTATGCACTAAAGTCGAGTTGTTACGGAATTAAGATTTCGTTTGCACCTCTTAAGGGCATTATTCTCGGTCCTAAAGCAAGCAACCTAACATCGAAAGCAAAAGAACTGGCACCCGAAAATCCTCGTGTTGCTTTAATCGATGCAATCGGTACATACAGTACTCCGTCGTTGTTCGGCGGCGGAAAAGATAAAGGACTGGAAAAGATGAAACATGCCGCTGAACTTTTCGAGAGATGGGAAGATGCCGATTCACTTCAGCCCGATTGGGGAAAGGAAGAGGTTTATGCCTGGATCGGCAATGCTTATTTGAAGCGAGGTGAAACAATCCTCGCACGTAAAGCGTACGAAAAAGCGCTGGAGATTAATCCTAACTATGGATGGGTTAAAAACAAACTTCTTCCAAAAGTTACCAACAAGCCAGCAGCGAAAGAATGAAGACTCGATTAATTCAATTACAGGCAGAGGGTAAGTTAAGCGTTGAACGAGCGTTGGCTGCCTCTCCCACGTGGAAACCAAGGTTGACACGTCGAGGCATTATTATCATTGGATTTGCCTGGCTCATGTATGCGTTGGTTACTGCAATCATTATTTCTGGTGCCGAGGGTGTACCATTTGTTTGGGCAATTTTTGGTCAGATTTTTTCAGTAATGCTCTTGGCGATGACCAGCATTCCTATTTGGCAACTGCTGATTCGGTGGATGCATTCCAAATCTTGGTACAGCAAGATAATACTTCACATACTAATCGCTCCATTCTACGGAGTGATAAACTATTCGGCTTACAGTTTGATGCTTACTTTCTTTACAGGCGGCATGAATCCTCTTGCCGATAGATATGGATGGATAATCCTTTATAACGTGATGCTATATATTATACAGTTCTCAGTATTCCATGCAACCACTGTTATGAAAGAACTTCGGTGGAGAGAGAAGCAGGCGCGTGAACTATCGGCATTGGCAATCGAACAAGAGTTGGCAGCGCTGAAAACACAGATGAATCCTCATTTTCTTTTCAACACATTGAACAGCATTAGCGCTATGGTATCAAAAGATATCGATGGAACAAGAAGTATGATTACTCAATTAGCCGATCTCTTGCGATACACTATCACTGCCTCTAAAAAAGATTTTGTACAAATGAGCGATGAAATTCGATTTACAAAATCTTATCTTGAACTTGAGTCGAAACGCTTTAGTGATAGATTGAAGATCATATATGCAATTGCTCCGGAAGTGTTGAGCTATATGATACCTCCGTTGATCATTCAACCGTTGGTGGAGAATGCAATCAAACATGGAATTGAGCCGAGCGAGGACGGTGGGAGCATAGATTTTCGAGCTTCGAAAGAAAACGGGAAATTACGAATCGAAATTAAGAACACAGTAATGGTTCCAGCGCAGGTGCAAAAACAAAGCGAAGGAAACGGCGTCGGTCTTACGAATATTACATCACGCTTGAAACTGTTATACGGAGAAGGCGCTAATTTATCTACTCATGCGATAGGCGGTGAATTTCAAGTAATATTGTATATACCAATGAGATGAAGATACATTGTGTAATTGTAGATGATGAGCCGTTGGCTCGACAAATTGTTTGTGAATATCTCGAAGATTTTCCTTCAATCAATGTCGTAGCAGAATGCTCTAATGGAAAGCAGGCGGTCAAAGCGATCAATCTGAAGAAACCCGATATCGTATTTTTGGATATTCGAATGCCGGGAATGGATGGTTTTGAAGTATTGGAACACCTGACATACTTACCTCGAATAATTTTCTCTACAGCGTATAGCGATTTTGCATTGAAGGCGTTCGAGTTGAATGCTGTAGATTATTTGCTGAAGCCATACGATAGAGACAGGTTTGCAAAAGCAATGCAAAGGGTAATTCAACTCGGACACTCTCGACCCGATGAGTATGATCGACTGCTGCAATTACTGCAAGATGTCAAAATTCACTCAGAGCATCCGGATCGATTTTTCGTACGATTAGGGAAACGTATTCAAAGCGTTCAAACAAACGAGATCAAATGGATTGAAGCCGATGGTGATTATACAAAACTTCACACTTCAAAAGAGGCATTCTTCTGTAATTTAAGTATGAATTCACTTGAACAGAAACTCGATCCGAGTCGATTTCTACGAGTGCATCGCTCGTTCATGATCTCGAAAGATGCAATCGAATCCGTGAAGGGAGATGGCGAGGGAGGATTCATCGTAACTCTCACAGGCGGTGTGAAAGTTCGTGTTAGCAGAACCTACACCGGAAAAATAAAGGGACTGATCTGGTAGACAGTAAACAGTTGCTATTTAAATTGCTTCTATTGGGTTGTAAACCCTGAGGATATTATAGAGCGTATCTCTCTGCACTGCCGTGAATCCTGAATCTTGAATCAGTTGAATAACTTCTTCAACCTTAGTTTTATTGATGTAATCTGCCTCTGCGTGAACGTTTTCCTCGTAGAGTGTCCCTCCAAAATCATCAGCACCGAAGTGTAATGCAACTTGCCCGATCTTCTTTCCTTCCGAGAACCATGATGCCTGAATATGATCGAAGTTATCTAAATAAATTCTTGAGAGTGCAATGATCTTTAGGTATCGTGTTGATGATGCGTAGGTAGGAATAATTTTATGAAGCGGTGTGTTGCCCGGCTTGAAACTCCATGGAATAAAAGCTGTGAAACCATGATATTCGTCCTGTAATTGACGGATTACTTCGAGATGCTCGATGATCTCTTCATCTGTTTCAAGATGACCGTACATCATCGTAGCAGTAGTCTTGTAACCGATCTTGTGTGCCTCACGCATAACGTTCAGCCAATCGGCTGATGTCCCTTTGAGGTGACTGATTTTTTTCTTCACACGATCTGATAAAATTTCTGCTCCACCGCCGGGGATTGTTCTTAATCCAGCATTCCACAATTTTTGTAGAACTTCTTGAATCGTTAATCCTGTCCGAAATGACTCCTTCGGAGAAACTTGTGACATCCCGACTATTTCCGAAGTCGAGAAAAAATGAGGATGAACTTCTGGAACTTCTTTGATCGTTCTTTCAACCATCTCTAAATAATATTCGAATGGCAGCTTAGGATTTACACCACCTTGCAACAGTACTGTCGTTACACCGTTAGCGGCGGCATTCTTGAAATTCTTCATCATCTCATCGACACTATAAGTGTACTCGCCCTCTTCACCGGGATGACGATAGAATGCACAAAAGATACAATCTACGTTGCAGATGTTTGTGTAGTTAGGATTTGTGTCAATCACAAATGTCACTTGCTGGTTGGGATTTTTTCGGTAGCGGATTTCATTTGCCATCTCACCGAGATCGAGAAGTTCTCCGCGTTGAAGAAGTTCTAATCCTTCTTCACGAGTTATTCTTTGATTCAATTTGATTTGATTTTTCATTTACAAAATAATTTGATTACTCTTGGCGATTCTTTGAGTTCTTTGCGGTTAAGATAAAACCGCCAAGATCGCTAAGATACGCAAAGAAAATTATGCCCTGACATTAATTTCTTCATATAAAATTCTAAACTTTTTCATCGCCTCATGTTCCCGTTCACCAAGCCGATAATTGAAGCCCTCAAGATATTCTTTAGTCTCTTTTTGCGTGAGTCCGATTTTCTTTCCGTGCCAATCTCCAGCTAAATCAAGGTTACTTTCAGATTCTTGGAGTGAATCGGAAATCATTTTTTTCAACATATCTCTCCTCTCACCGCTCATCGCTCTATTGCAAGCCCAAACAGCAAACACAAACGGGAGTTTTTGCCAGTTGTACCATTCTGTTGCAAGATCAAAAACTAGCTCGAATCCGTTCAACCCGAATTTATTATGCCTCAATGCATAGTCGCCGATGAGAAGAACAGCATCGTATTCCGAGTAATCATTTACGCCGGCATGAAGTCGTACAAAGTCTGCCCGTACGTTATACTTTTTCTCAAGAAGAATTCTCAGTAACTTAACAGAGGTTGCAGTGTCATCGGTGATGCCGATTTTCTTTCCATTCAAACCGGACCACCCTTCCTTTGAAAATAACATAACACTTTTCACCTGATCTCGTGTTGCGATACACCAATCGAGCAGCTCTAAGTTATCTTCCTGTTCAAAGTAATCCATTAAAGAAAAAAGCCCGGCATCGAGTTGCCCATTTTTACTTAAGATGCCCATTCGGCGGGGCGCAATGGGAAGATATTTAAAATCTTTTTTATCAAGATTGTGATAAAATGGTGCCGAATTGAGATATGGAATTTTCCCGATCACATTTTCACTGTAAACATTCAACGGGTTATAAAAAGCATCTCGCTCGACCGGAATCTTTCCAGCATCTTTGATAATCTTAATGATTTGATCTTTAGCAAGCTTCATCGGACTTACCGCGCCGGCATCGTGAGCAATTCGTTCTTGTCCTACTGTCCCATCGATGTCATCCGCACCGAAGTTGAGCGCGACCGATGCGACTTCTTCAGTCAACATAACCCAATATGCTTTGATGTGTGGAATGTTGTCGAGCATGAGTCGTGAGACTGCAATTGTTTTCAGGTCGTCGATTGCAGATGTGAATTGGTTCTTCGGCTTGATTCCAGTGTCACCCGGTTGAAATGCCAGCGGGATGAACGAAAGAAATCCACACGTTTCATCCTGTGCCTCGCGGAGTTTTATCATGTGGATCAATCGTTCCTCGAACGTTTCAATATGGCCATAAAGCATTGTGCAGTTTGTCGGTATGCCGAGACGATGTGCAGTTTTGTGAACTTCTAAATAACCTTTTGCTCCGATTTTCTGGGGGAATAATAATTTTCGAACTCGCTCTGTAAAAATCTCAGCACCGCCGCCGGGAATTGTTCGCAACCCGACTGACTGCAGTTGTTTTAATACTTCTTCAATCGGCATCTTGAATTTTTTATGGAAGAAATCTATCTCGACCGCCGTGTATGCTTTGACGTCTGTCTCTGGAAATTTTTCATGGATTGTTCGAACGATATTAAGGTATCGTTCCCACGTCCAATCCGGCGGCATACCACCGGTGATATGCACTTCGCGGATTTCGGGAGTGATGTGTGAGAGAATATTTTCGGTTGTCATCTCGTAAGCATCCGGTTCACCTTTATTCTTGGCGAAGTTACAGAACTTGCACGAGAGAACACATATGTTTGTGTGCTCTACCTTTTGATTAAGCACGAAGTACACCGCATCGTCACTTTTTTGCTGCTGGATGAAGCTTGCCATCTTGCCGAGCGATATGAGATCGTTCGTTTTGAAAAGGACGAAACCATCTTCAAGAGTGAGGCGCTCACCGCATTTAACCTTCTCCCAGAATGGAATAAGTCGCCGATCTCTGAAGTATATATTCATGTCCATAAATGATAAAATTTTAAGTTCGAAATCTTATGTTCAATAATACAAAATATTTATTCTACATCTCGCCCTATGGAATTTATTTTCAGAAAATATAACCTGCGACATGGACTTCAACTTTCTTGCAACAGCCATTCATAGACTGGTTGGATATAGATGTTTGGCATGTTGATCTGATATGCTTGTTCACGCTCCAATAAAAGTAGTCTCTTTTGAGCTCGTGGATATTCTTCGGATGCTTCCTTTAACGCCTTCAATTCTCTTTCTTGAGTATCGTTGGAGGATAGATCGGTACAGACCTGTATTAATTCCTCAGTTCCGTTCGGGAAGCGGGCATGAAAATCAACCTCGTAGCCGGATGAAGTTTTTATATATCCTGAAACCTCTGAATTAGTGTTATGATATTAGTTCAAGTATCAAAATTGAAATAT
>CAYYIJ010000030.1:8789-23622 GCA_964471945.1 uncultured Chlorobiaceae bacterium | reverse complement strand
GACCCTGAAATGAATTCAGGGTGACCCTTTGGGTGATTTTTCAGAAGTCTCTAATTTCTAATTGCATTTCATTTAAGCCTATGGCTTACAAAAGAAAAGCGAAGAACAAGGCAAGAATAAGTTGTTAGCATAAAAACGATATCATTGTAGTATTAATGGAAAAAGGATATTGGTTTATAGCGTTAATAAGTGCATTTTTTTGGAGTGGTTTGTGTAAAATACTTACTATCGACTGAGGATAATCTTCCCGGCTACGTTTACTTTAACCCAATAACTCTTGCCGGGCAATATTAAGTTGGTAACAGTATAAAGTCCGTTATAACCAAAAAAATTAGAAATGATGATACCACTTGGTTCAGTAACGACTGAGGATACCGATATAGTATCACTTATCGAGCCAATCATGTTCCAGCCAGCCGTCACAATAATTGTATCAACTGTACACTCAGCGCCGCTGATGATGACATCCTGGTCACCGTCAAATTTCAGCCAATAACCGATCCCGTTTTCGAGTATATCTTCTAATTTATATCCACCCTGATATGAAAATGCATCGGAAATTGCCGAGGGGAAAAGAACTGTTTTTCGTGATTTATGGATTGTTAACGGTAACGAGACCATATTCCAACCATTATAAACTGAATATGATCTTGCAACAAGGATGGCAAACAATGAATCACTGACATCATTCACTGCGAAATTGCTCATATCACTTACCCGGACAAGGGCTTGATATGTTGTAGTAGCGGGAATCGCCCATGAATAACTTCCAGACAATGATGCAACATTATCACTAATATTAATCCAGTTTGTTCCTGCATCTGTAGAATACTCAAGTCGCAGAGTGGAAACGCTCGTTGGTGACCATTGAATATGTCGAATGGTTCCAACAATCCATATTTCGCCACCGTTTGGACTGGCAAGGGAAACGGTTGAGGGCGCAGTAATTGTGAAAACACCATCACTTACGTCCATGGCACCTAAACCTGCTGTGTCACTTACACGAACTAATGCTGTCGTCGTCTGAGTATTCGGAATTATCCAATTATAGTTTCCACCTGAGGCAGGTGTATTAGAGATTATCATTTGCCAAGATATTCCGTTGTTCGTTGAGTATTCGATCTTAATATTGGTGACGTAGGACGATGTCCATGTGATGTTGTGCGTGTTACCGACAAGCCATGTCTCACCTCCGTTGGGGCTGGTCACCACAACGGTGGGAATGACAATAGAAAAAACGGTATTACTCACATCGTTTACGTTCGGGCTCGAGGCGTCACTTACCCGCATGAGACCCTGTGTGGTTGGTGTATTTAGTACCGTCCAATTGTAACTGCCAGCAGATGCAGGTGTACTGGAAACAATCGTAGACCAGGTTCCACCGTTATTCGTTGAGTATTCAAGTTTTACAGCACTCACACCGAGAGCAGTCCAGGTAATCGTGTATGAATTTCCAGCAATGAGGGTCTCTCCCCCATTCGGGCTGGTAACAGTAACTGTTGGTGATGACCATGTAATGACTGCGAGATAAAGATCCTGACGAGCATTCCGGAAATCCTGCCACACAATGTTGTTGCTATCCAATTGAGGGAAGTCCTGATGATCCGGTTGTACAACAAGCGGATACTCTTGGTTTGTAATCAAGTTGTAGCCCCAGATTTCTCCCTGGTCAGTACCGTTACGGTAATCCTGCCAAACAATCCAGTCACGATAAATTACAGGATGAGTTTTATAAGCAGGAAAAGTGCTGATGGCACGCTCTTGAGCACTGCTCATATCGTACATGTAGATATCACCGGTACCATTGCGAAAATCCCCCCACACAATCTTATCTTCCCAGATGTCTGGATGTGTTTGATATGCACTATTAGTCGTAATTTGAGTTTCCTGACCTGTCGAGAGATTATACATGTAGATGTCAGCGTTCAATGTATCAACTTTTGCATTTCGATAATCTTGCCACACAATGCGATTTCCCCAGATTGCAGGAAAGGATTGGTATGATGTGTCAAACGTTATTTGTTGTGTCAATCCAGTTGAAAAATTGTAGAGATAAATATCTGCGTTTTTTGAATTGGTATCGGGTCTATTACGATAGTCCTGCCATACAACCTGATTCCCATAAATATCGGGAAAGTTCTGGAAGGCGATGTCGTTGGTAATGCGAGTCGTTGTGTTCGTTTGAATGTTACGGACATAAACATCCGCCTGTGTGGTTGTTGGATATCCAATCCAGACAACACGATTTCCGGAAATACGTACCTGTGGTTCGGTATAACCAGTGTTCAGAAGCTTCAGTTGTTCCTGTTTCGTATCGATATCAACATGGTACAGCGAATAAACAAAGCTTCGATAGTCCACAAATACAACCGATTTTCCTGAGAAACCCGGTATCACAGGAAATTGAACGTTTGCATCAAGCAAAGAGATAGTGATATTAGGTGTTTGGCTCTCTACTTGGATTACAAATGCTAAAATCATAGTGACTAATATTTTTTTCATTACAAGATATACCTACTTCCTTTTGAAAATACCATTTTTGATTTCTGTCTTCAGCAAACCGAGAATCTCCATATTTCTATCGACTGACCAATCGATAACTGATCCCGCTAATGTTTGATCAGCAGGATTATTATAGAAGACAACGGCTTTGGTAGCAAGATACCGTGCCTTCAAATCTTTGATAGCATCAGCGAACCATTGTAGTTGGTTCCCGCCTAACGGAGAACACCCAATCTCAGCAATCATAATTGGTTTTTCATAACGTAAAGCACTTCGGTAAATCGGGTCGTAGAGATATTCGAACGAATGCCACACTTCGTCTCCGTATATGCCGTAATTGAAAACACCTGTTCCGATCCAATCAACGTACTCTCCGCCCGGATAAAGTTGATTTGGAATCGTTCCTTTTGGGGACCACACCCACACAACATTCTTCGCACCTTCTTCTCTGAACACCTTCCATACGTGCCGCCATGCATCGATAAAATCCTGTGGCTTATCCTTTGCGGCATGCGACCAAGGATATTGTGGATTATTCATCTCATGGGCGAAGCGAAGGAAGAAGGGTTTGCCAAAAATTATTGCTTCTCGTGCCCATTGCCGGATGTACTCATCATAGACACCATCTGCAATTTCCTGAAGATCGTTTTTCCCAGGATAATTGCCACGCTTTTTATTTCGTATAAATTCGGTTGTCCAGGGTTCCCATGTAATCATTGCTATCGCAGGATGTTTATCAATCTCACGTATCAAATCAAGTGGGAACTTATCTTCCTCACGATCACCCCAGGTCAGATAAAACGATTGAATATCGAACCTTTTTCCAATGATGTGTTCTAATGAATCCAATCTATTCATCGAATATGGAACCTCCGGCTTATAGATACCCAGCAGTATACCTTCGCTCTCGGACACCATTCCCACCGTTGTGCCAAACTTTCCAATCATCAGACGAAGAAACGAAAGCGTTTCAGAAAATGAAGCGTCAAATAATGAGAACAGAAAAAGAAGAACACCAATAAAGAGAAATGGGGTGATCAACTTCATGATGTTTCGAATTGTTTTCATTGCGTTCTCTGCTTCCGATGAAATATCCCTGCAAAAGCAATACCTATCGTGGGCAGCATCAGCAGAGAATTTACGATTGCAAAAAAGATCATGAGTTTTGTTCCATCAAAATCTCTCAGCGGTGAATACAGTCCCCAAACAATGGCAGCAAGAGAAAGCACAACGATAAGAACGTGAGGCAGCACAAGCGCCGGAAAGATTTCTTTCTGTCTTTTTTTCGCCGTGGGCAGGTATGGTACTTTGACGCCAATGAGAGCAAACAAAAGAGAAAGCACATAGATGGGCCATGTGCCAAGTTTCAAGAGCATTCCCCGCCACTGCCAACCTCGCTCATTTTTATTACACACCCAACGCTGTGAGTACCAATGAATGAGGAGAAACAACACAATAAAAGGAATCAAATGAAATACATATCCTCGAATCGGCATTTCGACCGCCCACAAACCAAAAAATAAAAAAACAATTGGCAGGACAAGATTGATTGTTATAGGTAATCCAGCGAAATAATATGTACTGCTCATGAGATAACAAACCTTCTGCCAGCCTTTCAGACGAAAAATCATTTTGGGCATCATCGTGAACAGCACCTGAAACATCCCCGTCGCCCACTTGAGCTGTTGACTGAAATAAGAATTCAAGTCTTCGGGCACTAATCCCCTTGCAACAATCTCTGGGACGTAAACTGACTTCCATCCCTGTCCGTGTAAACGCATAGAAGTAACGAAATCTTCCACTAAATGTACGGCATGGCCCCCGATTGATTCCAGTGCAGTTCTTCGAAATGTGCAGTTTGCACCAATCGCTAACGTCGATTCGTATCCGTTCATTCCCATAAGCATAGGACCATAGAATCCATATGTTTGTTCAGCGGCAGCTCTTGCAATAAAAGATGACGATTGATTGTAGTACGCCTGAACAACCTGAACGAAACCTACTGTTGGGTCATCGAAATACCCGAGCACTGCATGTAGAAAGTTTTTTTGTGGAATATGATCAGGATCGATTACAAGAACAATCTCGCCGGAAGTTTGTGCCAGAGCATAATTGATTTTTCCTGCTTTTGCTCCACCAACACTTGTGCAGTCGATATGGCGAATGCCGAGCCTCTCAGCGAGCACCCTGAGTTGTGGATTAGCACTGCCGTCGAGAAGATAGGTTATATGCGGATATTCAATTGCTACAAGTGCGTGCAGAGACTTTTCGAATATTTCTATAGGTTCTCCGGGTGCCGCTGTAGTAAAGACATCGACAGTAATTCCACTCATTGGAGTACGGCGATCGGGAATCTTCATACCTAAAAGATAAAACCAATACATTGCTGACTCATACATTAACCAACATGTTGCAAACGATAAAGGGATAAAAAAAACAAGATGCACCTTGTGCTCGGGATTAAACCACCATATGACGAAGTACAAAATTGACTCAAATCCCACAAAGACGAGAAACCACGTAACAACTCGCTGAGTACTACTGATGCGGGCAGGGGATCGAATAAAAGACAATTTCTCGTCCATTTATTTCTGCTGTGATGTTTCCTCATTGCGGTAATTTGTTACCTTTTTTTTATACCAATCTTTTCCATCCCACCATACCTGATAAACATCTCCATTATTTTCAAACACTGTATAGATGTAATACCAACTACTATCTGGAAATTGATGGTGATACCCAACAGCAGAGACAATATATTCATCTCGCCCGCTTGTGCCAAAAAATCCTGGCGAAATCCTCAAGAAAATATCAATCGCCAGTAATAAAATAAGGATTAGTAGGCCTATTATTAGTAAATTTGTTCGGAGTTGATAGGGATCTTTTTCATTCATAATATCACCAAAATTTGTTGTTATCATTTCACCCACAGTAATTGTAGAAGCTTTGCTTTAGCAGATTTATTACCTGGCTCGATCTGTAAAATTTGATCATAGTAAGATTTCGCCTTTGGAAACTGTCCCATCCATTCATTTACTTCACCGAGCCCGTAAAGAGCATCTGTATTATTAGAATGAAACTGCAATGCCTCCTTGTACTCTACAACTGCATTGTCAAATGCACCTGTCCAGCTTATCACCTGTGCTAGTCGAGTGATCGCTTGGCTTTTTTCTTTCAAGTCCATTGTAAAAATTGCCGCCTTACGATACTCTTCAACAGCTCCGTCAAAATCTTTTCTCCAGCTTAGTGTTTGTGCAAGCCCCATACGAGCCTGAAAATTTATTGAATCCTTTTCTAAGATTTGTCTATACAAATTAATTGCAGAGTCATAATCTTTCACCCATGCCAAAACCCTAGCATATTCAAATTGAACATCAACGTTAACGAAACCTTTCGAGAAAACATCCTGATAGAGTATAATTGCTTCCTCAAACTCTTTATTCCAACTCAATGCCTCAGCGAGATGCGATTTGATTTCAATGTCCTCCTGTGCAAGCTGCCGAGCTTTTCGCAGCGAGCGGATCGCTGCAGGCATTTCCCATAACTTATGATAAGAAATCCCAATTTTTTTAAGAATATCAGCTGAGACTGGAAGTTTTTCATACTCTTTGATTGCCTCATGATATTTTTCGGCTGCATAAAGTCTATCTGCTGCGTCAACGGTAGCAGTGTCATTTGTTTTTGATTGTGCTTGAATCAACGTTGATGATTCAAACATAAAAATAAACGTTAATATGAACACAAATAATTTATTCATTTTTCTTACTACATATAATGTAATATAATCGTTGAAAATCCAAAAACAATATTAGAGAATTGTTATTTGGCTATACTCATAATACAAAGCAAATAGCGGCATTCCAATTAATTCGGGTAAAGTGTTACAGTGCCAATGTTAGTTTCCTGTTTCCTGACGACTGTTACTCCTGTAATGGTAGTATCTCTGTAAATTTGATTTGATGGATTGATTCTTAGGGAATAGGTTCCTTCTGGTAACGCCATTAATTTGAAAAATCCCGATGTATCAGCTAAGGTAGCAACTGTGTCGGTCGCTACAATTGTCGAAACAGCGGCGTTTGCATCTATTGGAAGCACTTGACCTGAGATTGTTCCTGATACAACATTAGCTTGCACACGAATTGTAGGCCGTAAGATATATTGTCCTGGTACACTGACAATCGACCGATTGGCATCAAAGTCCAGCATTAACTCATAAAGTTTATCAGCTTCGATAGTAAACTGATGTATAAGTTTAATACCCGTCTGGATTCCGCTGGGAATAAACAGATTCCATTGTTGACCGTCTACAAAGACGTGGCTTCCTGTGCCGATCAACAAACGAATCTGCGTGTACTTTCCAGGGGATAAAGTTGTGTGACCGAGTATTGCACTTGCACCGTTGCGTAGTTTCAAGAGATCATAGACTGCCGGAGTATTATTAACAACTGTCCACCCGCTCACGGTATCGGCACCGGCTCTGTGTACTTCCACACGTGTAATGGCAACGTTCACCTGTTCAAATTCTCCCGGAGTATCGACAAGGTAGATTTTAATCGATCCATCTTTTGCTGGTTCATCAGTTGCGTTACTGCATCCTGCAATATACAAAAGAGCGAATATCATCAGCATCAATAAAAATATTTTCATAAGATTATTCCTTTCTTAAAAATTTAAACTAACACCAAAACGATGAGAATTACCGATGGTTTTTTCTCGCATGATTACAAAAGCATAGTCGGTAGAAAAGAATTGATAACCGAAACTCCCACCAAAACTGTACGTCTTGCTTGCCAGTCCACCTCGTACTGCAAGGAGATAGTTGTTTATCAGAAACTGATATTCAAGTCCAGTAGCGTACTTCAATGTAATACTTTCTTTACCATCAATATTGTCGTGAGTATTTCCATCAACTGCAATGAGAAGTGTGTGGATTTTATCATCTGTTACAAATTTATAAGCGGTGCCGAATATATAATAGGGGCTCAGGAAGGAATTTTTTAGATTTCCCGCTACATGTTTTGCTGTCGCCGCAATTGTCCAATCTTTGGTTTGCAGTGGTTTCAGCATTGTCCCAAAATCGAATCCCCATCCACCACCACCACCAATTTTCGAGTCGATAATCATCCGATTTAAGCTCAGTCCGCCTGACAACCATGGCGTAAATGAAATGCCAAATGATAGCATGATATTATTTTGACTGAATGTACTTTTACTGTTTATTGGTCCTTCTTCGAGTTCTGCAGCCTGGCGTACCCAGGATAACGCAAAAGTCCCACTGGTAAAAGGATATGCACCGGCGGCTGAATTAATTGAAATTTCATTTAATTCGGAAAATTTCCAGTGCATGAGTGTAACTTCACCCCGTTTGATTTGGCTTAATCCGGCTGGATTCCAAAATGCTGCGTTGGCGTCATCGGAGACAGCAACAAAAGCCCCACCCAAACCCTGAGGCCTTGTACCCAATTGTAAATCTGCCTGAGCACTTGCACTCACGACAAATCCTGTAATCAGAATAACCATATTAATAAGTTGCAATTTCATAAGAAACTCCTTTTTCTTTTTTATGGTGTAAAATGAATGTGTGTTCATTATTTTTGACCGGGTTCAATTGTCTATTTTATAACGCCGATTGGCTTCTTGAGAACCGTTTTCGTTCCGGCTGCATCTTCGAACTCGAGGATGTAGACGTAAATACCACTGCCGACATACACATCAAAATCATTGAGCCCATTCCACCTTCGTGTTGTTGCGCCGTTGACGGCTTCACTACGTGCGATTGTGCGAACAAGATTTCCAGCAAGATCGTACACTTTCAATGTCAATACACCCGAGCCTTGGAAATCTATGACTGCCGTCGTTCCCTCTTCTGGTAGGAACGGATTCTTTGTCCAGTACATGGTGACTGCACCCACTGATACATCTGTTCCTAAAGCGTAAGTGCTGAAATGGTTTGTAACGAAAGTGACCATGCGGTTTGACAGAGATCTCTCTGCCGCTGCGGTCTTAACCCATACATTGCCATCCCAAAAGAAGACGTCCAGTTTATCTTCTGCTAAATCATTCCTTCCATCTTGATCAATATCTAAATCAGCATCAGTGTAGGGAAGAAAGATAGATACTGGCTGATGAAACACCAGCCCATTAGGAGCGAATTGACGAGCATTTCTCAATAATTTCACATTTGGATTGGATGGCTTTGGGAACTGCGCGGTAGATACGGTGTTGATGGAGACTTCTGTTCGACTCAACAGCGCATTGGGTGGAATAATCACTGTGGTTCCATCTGACGATCTAACAGTGCCGCCTCTCCTATCAACAACCAGTGTTTCTGTCGGTTTCAAATACTGGAGATTCACTGTTTGCCGATACATATTACCGCTGAGGTCGGTAACCAGCACAGATATATCGTTACTGCCTTCCACTAAGGTAACAATGGCACTGAACCTTCGCTCTTGATTCGGTGGAATGGCAATCGGTGAATTATTGATATTATCACCCTGGACATTTTTTACTACCAGTGTAATCGTACTGACGTTATCCGAATCGGGAAGATCGTAATACGTCCCTGTTACAATGACCTGATTGATATAGACTTCACCATTTTTCGGTTGAGGTGAAACACTAATAGTCAATTGCGGCGGCAGATTATCCAAAGCAATTGTGCCGCTCAAACATCCCTTATTGGGAACGCTATCCTGTGCACAAATCGAGTATACAAATGGGTCTCCTGTTTTCCCAGAATTGACAATAATCTCGACCGAATATACGTTATCTCCTGCTACCCGATCTCCGCCAGTTCCATTATCATACATACTTATGTTATTTACCGTTGTGTTCACATCCAGTGCTGTGAGGAGGACAGAATCGGGATTGACCCCCGTAATATTGTCGGTGACGAGCGCTGTAACAATGATCCTCTGTCCATTTCTTGCTGCCGTCTGCCCCTGTGGGTAGATAACTTCTACAACCTGGATATTCGGCGGCTTGGTATCGACAACGAAATCAAGCCCGGCAACAGGGCCCCACTTGCCTGCAACATTTTGTCCACGAACATATAGGGTATGCTTACCTTGTGAAAGATTTGCGATGGAAAGTGTTGCATTGACATTTTCGATGAGCGAGTTGAAATTGCCGTCAGTCGCTACCAGAGAAATTCCTTCTCCGGCAACGCCAATAACGTCGACATAGTATTCGGCTGCCTTAATGTTGGAATTATCGCCGGTAAGTGTGGCAATGATCGTGGTACTTGTATTCAAAATACGATCGGGATCGGTCAATGTTAAATTAGATACAACAGGACCGCTGTTATCCAGTAATATATCGATAGACCCAGTTGCACTCAACCCAACCTGGTCAGTTGCAGTTGCAAGGATTGTGTATGTTCCATTCGGTTTGGTGTTTGTCTGACTGATGGTGTACCGGATAGAATAACTGTTATTACCGTTATCAGTGATTACTTCGCTACCTCTCACATAAGCAGCATCTAGTGAACTAAAGTCGCACGTGACTACGTACCCTGCGGCATCGAATGTTGCTAACAGAGACACCGTTTCGCCGTTGGTGTAGATATTATCAGGGTCGAGTGTTACAACGGTTTGGAATACAGGTGGAGAGTTGTCCAGAGTTACTCGTACCTGAGGATAATAGATGTTCATCGCAGAATCAGTTACAGTTGCAGTGAGAATTTTTATACCATCTGAAACTGTATTACTCGTACTTACAGTGTAGGTTGCATTATACACACCGGAATTTGTTGGATCAGTCAGAGATAAATCGGCAACTGCCTGATTATCGAGGAGCCGTAGTTGAGCAATCAGGATAGTAGCTCTTAGTCCAGCTTCGCTCCCGTCGTATGTAAATATAACCTTATCACCATTTTTCACAACACTCGTAGCCGCTGTTAATATTCCCGTCGGTGGTGTATTATCAACAGTAACTTTCACAATAACAGAGTAACCAATTTTACCGGTATTGTCAGTTGATCTGACTTGCAGAGAATGTGTTCCGTCAAGAACCGAGTTCGTATTCCAGGAATAATTTCCAGTGCCACCTGTTACTGGTGGCTGTGTTGTTACGCTCACCCAAGTACCGCCATCAATCGAGATTTCCGTCGCAGCAAGTGTGCTCGGACTGACTGGTGTGGCGGTGAAGACAACATTGATCACACTATTTACTAAGCTCGACGCAGAAGGGCTGGTAATCGCTACTGAAGGAGTATTCTGTGTTGTTACCACTACTGAGGGCGAAAGATTTTCCAGACCGAGAGAATTCACTGCTCGAGCTTGAATCACATGTCTGCCATCGGGAAAGGGTGAAGTATTCCAAAAATAAACACTTGAATACGTTGATGTATCTGGAGGTAAATAAGTTTGCATCAATTGCCCATCAATAAATATCTGAACGGTATCAATAAACAACAGCTGATGTGTTGCCGCAGTAAAATTAATTGCAACACCGGCACCGCTGAGTACCGCATTTGGAGTTGGAGATATAATATTAATGGTTGGATCATCAAGTTGTGCTGCCCCACCTTGATTGTTGATGTATATATCGATTGGAACGGCAACTGGATCAATTTCCCCATCATTAACGATGTAGACCAATTTTAGAAGGGTTGAAGGCAGTTCGAGAATATTTCTCGTGTTGAGTGTCCCAGTCCAAATAGGGATGCTATCATCCTCAATTTTCGTCATTGTCCCAGAAAGAAGTGTGGTAAATGTTCCCGCCAGTGGATCTTCTTTCCGTACTTCATAGTTAACCGCCTGTATCCCAGTTTCTGGAACAGCATCGCCCGGGTCGATAACATAAATGGCAAGAGGATACTCGCCGCTGAGTGTATCACCTTGTTCTGGATAAATCGGTTGAATGAAGGGTCCTCCTGTTTGTAAATATCCCCATCCTAATGCATTGTAGACCGGATCAATTGGATCAATAATCTGTGCATTACTATTGATCGTTGCGCTCCACCAGTAGTCACGGTTTATGGCACTATTGAAAAAGTGAAAAAGGACGCCAATAGGATTACCGGATGCAATGTTTAAGTCTCTCGAATCGCCGCTTACCATCGGAATTGCGAGTTCAACTTCCCAATTTCCAGAGATTACCGTAGCAGCGCCGCTTCCGTGAGCCGAAGCATCTGCTACCCAGGTTGCCGCATTAAAGTTATAATCCTGAAATGTACTATTGCCCAATATTCTCGCCGCATTATCGAAGATATGATCGCCGCCTCTTGTTAAGATATAATTAAGATTTCCACCACTTGCCCCTTGATCAAAATAGATTGCCAGATAATCCGTGGCAGCAGGAAGAAGATTGTTGATCGTGATACCAAATAAAAGATTGTTCGGTGCGGTCCTCTCTTTGATTTTGACGGAGGCATTGAGCTTATTCCCATCAAAGTCAGTAAGAATCATATTTTTATTAAAACTATATCGCCAGTTGTTATCACCAGAAATATTTCCATCAATAGTTGGAATGATATGCCGCGCGCCGAGGGAAACGATATTACGGTCAGCAATTCCCGTTCCGATCGTTTGGATTTCTCCCCAGCCGGTCTTGCCATTCGTTCCTGTGGCTAGAGGGTTATTCTCGACAGCATTCGTTTGTACCCAATAATAGATATTATCAGGGACAGCTGTTATTTTCACCAAAAATCCTATCTCATCACCGGCATTAATTGCCAAATAACTGTTAAAACTATCTGCAGCTTTTCTTAACGGCATCTGGAATTCGAAGTTATAGAGCCGAGATCCTACGAGAGCGCCCTTCCTCAAGCCACGGCCTTTGACGGCAGGAATAGAATTCAGCGCCCAGGAGGTCCCATTCCAATGACCATCTTGTGGGGCCGATGCATTTGCAAGCATGGTCACGTAATATTCCCCAGGGACACCTGTACTTCCATCGAGAACACCGCGAGTACTTTGATCAAAATACACGGTTGCTCGGTTCAATTCTGATGCATTCGGCAAAACAACAGCAACCGCGATGTATAATGAATCTAAATCATTAGCAACCAGGAACGTCAGGGGGCGAGCGCCATTCGCAGGATTGCCGCTAATTCCCACTGTCATCGACCGAACATACGCCTCTCTCCAATCGGTGGGATTGATCGATGCTGCGATTTGTCCGTCCATGACGTTGGGTTTCGTTGCAGGAGTAACCCGATAGCTCAATAATTGGAGTGCATCTCCAGGAGCTTGAGCAAAGAGAGGAAAATATAGAAGAATTAAGAATAAAATCGAATATACTCTTTCGATACATTTCATTTTTTACTCCTTTAAAAAAAATTGTTATGAAAGATTTTCAAAATAATTTATCATGATAATCTCAATGGGATACTAATATGTACGCATATTCAGCATGCAATAAATTTTGCTAATTGATAAGTTGGAATTGAAAAATCACTTGATAACATAGAAGTTCTCAGGTTAATTTTTCATGAGAGCTGAATTATAATAAGAATATACAATTTAATTATTGTCTTTGACAATTACTTGAATAATATAAACAATATTAAAGTATAACCTAATATAGAAATGTAGCAAAATAAACATTATTTGCGTAGTAAATATCCTACAAATCTATTAAGACTGTGCTTTTCTTCTAAAAAAAAGTCAGCCGGCCACTTTTTCAAACCAGCGTTACTTCTCTCTCGGTCTTAATCATCTGAGGGATAAAACATCGCATATTTATGATGGTCATTTGTTGTACATCTGACGAGATAGTTCTTGTCATCATCATAATAACTAAACAACCAATTTTAATATTCCCCTTCTATTCAACAAAACATGCTACTCGTTAACAAGATGAGGGGCATGTTTCCACTAATCTTTATACTTTTAAGACCCTATCATTCTATTTTTTTCTTGCGCACCGGGTTGCTTATTTTCTTCTTGGCACCTATTTCTATTTCCATCATCGGGATCCTCAAGGTGAACATTTACTCCAAACTTCGCCAGTAAACCATCAACATTGAGGTTGAGAGTAAAATGAGCATTTCCAATATAGCCGCGCCAATCCGGGCCAATAGAACGGTGCATCGGGTTCATGGTGACTGTTAAATCAATACTGCTCGCCTGCTGATTGTTCGTACTCCAACTCCCTCGTACAATTGGCGGAGTCCAGAGCAATCTCCTGCTAGTAAATCCAACAAAGGTAGCTGAACCGCCCGATACGGTCCAACCTACTGTAACCGTATAGTCGGTGCCTTTTTCATATTCGTAGCCACCAAAACTGGAAGTCCACGTAACTATAACTCCGTTGTTGAGTGTATCGATTGATTCTTCGTAGATGTTAGGACAGGTATCCGATTTCGATACTTGGAACGAAGAGTTGCCCACGACCGGATTCACAATACTACTGGATGAGTCATAAACTATATCATTACATCCAAAGAACATCAACAAAGCGACAAGCGTAAAAAAGTTTCTCATGTTGTATAATCTCCATTCTGTTTTGTTTAATTACCTCATATCATTACCTATTTCATCAACAAAAGCTTCTTAACTTCCACAAACCCACCTGCATTTAACCGAAGTAGGTAAATTCCACTCGGCACATTACTCGCATCCCATGTAACCGACTTGTATCCCGCATCCTGCATCTCATTAACTAATGTTGCAACCTCCTGTCCAATCACATCATATACTTTAAGAGTTACGTAATTGTCAATTGGCAATTGATAATTGATAATTGTCGATGGATTAAACGGATTTGGATAGTTCTGCTCAAGAGCAAACTTTGCAGGGACCGTCTCACCATGAATACCACCAGGAGGCGGCTGAGGAGGTAACTCGGACGTTGGAACAATTCTAATTGAGGTAGCACTTGCCGTTGTTGACGAAGAAAGATTCAACGTTCCACTTTGATGGACCTTCACCCAATAGGCTTTCCCCGGCTCAATTGTATTACTGATATTATATCTACTTTGATAGCCGAAAAACTGTGAAGTGATCAATCCTGGTGGATTGGAAGTTACCTCTGTTATGGGAAGACTCTGTGAGATCGAACCAATAAGGTTCCAGCCCTCACTAACAGTGACTTCTACTGAAGTTATTGACGTTCCAGGAATACTTTGGGTCACTGCAATCGGGAATTTTATCCAATACCCTATCCCAGGGGTAAGGCTATCCTGTTGGAAATATGCACCATTATAGCTGAATGTGCCACTGATTGCCGTTGGAAACAGAGAAGCAGCTCTATTATTTGATCGGTGGACAGGGACAGAAATAAGATTCCATCCAACATTGATACTGACGCTCACACTTGAACTTCCACTGCCTGATAACAGATTCGTTGATGTCATCACCACATCGGAGAAGTGTCCAATTGC